>CAKSOR010000026.1 GCA_934477985.1 uncultured Eubacteriales bacterium | reverse complement strand
CCTCTCCGGTTCCGTTTCTTGACCCCGCCGCTTTTGTCTCTCTCGCTCACAGCTTTAATATTATATCACATCCCGCGCGATTTGTCAAGCCCGTTTTGCGATTTTTTTCCGATTTATTGATTGCGTGCATATACCCTTTAATTAAAGTAAATTCTATTGTAGGAGGTTCACATATGCTAACAATTCTGATCCGTGTTTTCCTTATTTACACCATACTTCTTACCACGATGCGCGTAATGGGCAAACGTCAGATCGGCGAAATGCAGGTCTCAGAACTCGTCACGACTATCCTTCTCTCCGAGCTCGCCGCCCAGCCGATCGCCGACGACCGCATTCCGCTTGTCTTCGCGGTCATACCGATCGGCGCTCTGATCTCGATCGAGGTCATCCTCTCGTTCGCCGTGACGCGCGTGCCATTTCTCAAGCCGATATTCGACGGAAAGCCGAACATCCTGATCTCGCGCGGAAAACTCCGTCCGAATGAACTCCTGAAGGTCCGAATGAGCCTTGAGGAGCTCCTCTCGCAGCTCCGCGTCGCCGGAGTCGCCGACATCGCCGACGTCGAATACGCCATCCTTGAGCACAACGGTCAGCTTTCGGTCATTCAGAAAAAGCGCGTACAGCCGCCGTCCGCCTATGACCTTAATCAGGCCATAACCGAGTCTGGCATCGCGCATGCCGTTGTTGTCGACTCAAAAATCAGCGATTTTGACCTCGCCCTGATAAAAAAAGACCGCAAATGGCTGACCGACCGCCTGAAAAAGCTCAACGCCGAGCTTTGCGACGTCCTGCTCTTCACGGTCGATGACGCCGGAAAGGAGGCGCTGACACTGCGATGCGATCGTTCATAACCGCCTCGACAATTCTTCTTATAATGATCGGGCTGATAATCTGGAACTCGGTCTGGGTCACGAACAAGACCGGCGACCTCCTCATCCTCTGCGATGAGGTAGAAAAAGGCAGTCCCGCGCTCGAGAGCCTTCTCTCGGGCTGGCAGGACTGCCGTGATATTCTCTCCCTCTCGGTCAACCGGAGCGAGCTTGACCGCGCTGAGGACGCGCTGTGCGACCTTGTGAGCGATCCTGGCGGCGACGACTTCAACGCGAAGCTGAACGAGTTCAGAAACGCGCTCACACACATAGCCGACGCGCAGCGCCTGACGCTCGGCAATATCCTTTAGCGGAAGATCGTCGTCTTGTCAGCGAGATAGACTTCTTTTCTTATCACCGTGTAGTACTCGTGGAACGGGTCTTCAAATTTCAGTCCGAGCCGGCTCTCCGCCGCGTCCATCAGGTACTCGGGGTTCACGTAATTCGCGCTGTCAGCCGAGAGCAGCGCGCGCAGAGTCAGACTTCCCTCCTCAAAGTGGCAGGAACGCAGGCTGATGTTCGGCGAAATGTCGACCTCCCTGTCGCCCGCCTTGCCGTGCTTTGTGATGATAAGCGGGTTCGTGCAGAGCGCGGTCAGCGCCTGCGCGGTGTCGGCGGACAGCTTCGGCGAGGTCATCTTTATCTCGTACTCCGCCCAGGCGATCTCGCTGAACTTCAGATCGCTCAGATAGACGTCGGTCACCTGAAGCTCATCGGTCAGCGCGCGGTTGATGCGCGACTTTATCTCGTCGGGGCTCATCGGCGCGGTCAGGCGGATGTCGAAGAACTCGCGCTCGCTCTGTGTTCCGATCGACAGCGGCATGCCGAATGTCAGCTTGAGCCGCGGATTGAAGCCCTGCGAATACCACGCCGGTATCCCGGAGCGCACAAGGATACGCGTCATCGTCCGCACGAGATCGAGGTGCGAGATATACTGGAGCATTCCGATCTTGTAGAATTTCGCGCGTATGGGCAGCGGCTTGTCGGGAGTCGCCGTGACCACATCAAAGTTTATCTCTTGCACCATGTTCTCTCACCTCCAAGGCAGTTCGCGCCGCATCCGGTGCACTGCTCCTTACAGTTCTTGTTCGTCTTCGAAATATGCGCGTTGTGGCGCTCGCGGAGCAGGAATTCCTTCGTGACGCCGCAGTTTATGATGTCCCACGGCAGCACCTCGTCCTCGCCGAACTCGCGTGTCGCGTAGAAATCCGGATCGATGCCGCACTCCTCAAATATCTTCATCCAGCCATCGTAGTCAAAGAACTCCTCCCAGCTGTCGAATCTCACGCCTTTCTCATGCGCCCTCAGAAGCGACTTTGAGAGTCTCCGGTCTCCGCGCGCGAAAACCGCCTCAAGACGGCAGACCTCGGCGTCGTGATAGTTGAACTTTATCTTCGGGTCGGTGATTTTCGAGCGCAGATGCTGCTGCTTTTCGCGCAGCTCCTCGAGCGTGTTCTGCGGCTCCCACTGGAAAGCCGTGAAGGGCTTCGGAATGAAGCAGGAGCATGAGATCGTGACGGTCGGCGAACGGCGTCCCTTGCCCCCGCGTGTGACCTCGTAGTAGGTGTCGAGAACGTGACGCGCCAGAACTCCGATTCCCTCGACGTCCTCGAGCGTCTCGGTCGGCAGTCCCATCATGAAATAAAGTTTTACCGTACTCTTCCCGGCCTCGAAAGCGACGCGGCAGGCGCGGATGAGGTCTTCCTCAACCACATTCTTGTTTATCGCGTCGCGGAGGCGCTGTGTTCCCGCCTCGGGAGCAAAAGTGATTCCGCCGGTGCGGACAGTAGAGATTTTTTCCATAAGCTCTTTGGTGAAGCTGTCGACTCGCATCGACGGGAGCGAGAGATTCACCTTCGCGTCGTCGGTCCATCTGAGGAGCGTGTCGCACAGCTCGTCGATGTGCGAGTAATCCGAGATCGAGAGCGACGAGAGCGAAATTTCATCGTAACCGGTGGCTTCGTAGAGTATCTTCGCGCAGCGGTCAAGCACGTCAACGCTCTTCTCGCGTATCGGACGGTAGACCATTCCCGCCTGGCAGAACCGGCATCCGCGAATACATCCGCGGTAGACCTCGAGCACAATGCGGTCCTGAACCGTGTCTATGAATGGAATGACCAGCTTCTCGGGGTAATAGACCTTGTCGAGGTCCTTGATTATCCGCTTGGTTATCCGCGTCGGGATGTCGTCGTAGACCGGCGTGTAAGCCTTCACCGTGCCGTCATCGTTGTAGGTGACCTCATAGAGCGACGGTACATAGAATCCCGGCAACTTCGCGAGCTCGTGCAGGAAAGCCTTTCTCGAGTAAGTCCCGGCCTCCTTCATGTCGACATAGAGCCGCATCATCTCGGGCAGAGCCTCCTCACCCTCTCCGATCGAGAAAGCGTCGAAGAAATCCGCGACCGGCTCGGCGTTGTAGGTGCACGGACCGCCGCCGACGACTATCGGGCAGTCGTCGCCGCGCTCAGAGGCGAGCAGCGGGATTCCGCCGAGGTCGAGCATGTTGACGACGTTCGAGTAGCAGAGCTCGTATTGCAGCGTGAATCCGACAAAATCGAAATCCGACAGCGCGTCGCCGCTCTCATGCGCGTAGAGCGGGATTTTGTACTTGCGCATCTCGGCTTCCATGTCGGTCCAGGGCGCGTACACCCGCTCGCACCAGAGATCGTCGTACTGGTTTATCGAGCCGTAGAGAATGCGGATTCCGAGATTCGACATTCCGATCTCATACGTATCCGGGAAGCAGAACGCGAACCGCGCCTTGACGTCCGCCTTGTCCTTGATGACCTGACCGAACTCGCCGCCGGTGTAGCGACCGGGCTTTTCGACGCGTTTGAGAAGCCGTTCGGCGGCGGTCTTCGGAGAAATTTTATCCATAGAACTTTCCTTTCAAAAATTGGGAATGCCGAACGAACGACATTCCCGATGATTCAGACTGATAACCGCGTGACGAGCGTGACGAGCGCTACCCAGATAAGCTGGTACGCGACCGCGTAAATCGACTTCACGAACGGCTCGGCGTTGAAGAAGAGCACGAAGACCATCACGACGACACCAAGAAGCATCGCGAGTATCTTGAAGATAAAGCTCGTGCGGATAGCGCCGCTGACCCGCTCGCAGGACGCGACGGTGCGCAGAAGCTCCTTGACCGAGCGCTTCGAGACGATGCCGCTGTCGCATCTCGGCGAGGTGTGCGGGATGTCCTCGACGGTCTTCGAGCGGATGACCTTCACGGGGTACTTCATCGCCTTGAGCTTCTTGGCGAGCAGCATATCGTCGATGTTCGGGTCGAACGATTTGATTCCGACGCACATTCCGGTCTTGTAGAGCTGATTCAGTATCTTCTCGAACTCGTTGTCTATCGTGTACTGCACATAGACCTTCGCGGCGAGCTCGCCCTGATAAGCGACGTAGAGAATGCCGATCGTAGCTGCCTCGATGCGCTTGTCCTCGGGATCATACGGAGGCTCGAAATCAAGGCGCTCCATGTAGGAAGCCTTTCCGAGATGCACAGATATATCGTCGATAGTGACCGTGAAGCCGTCCTCCTCGACCGACTCGATCTCGACGTTCTCGGAATGACCGAGATCGTGCGTAGCCTGGCTGAAGACCTCGGCGAGCGGTCCGCCGACCTTGATGAAGGCGCTGGCGAGATTGTAGATTATCTCGTCTATGCGGTTGTTGCCGTAAACTTTAATGCTGGTGACCTTGACGCCGCCCGCGGGGAAAACTTCCTTGTCCTCGAACGAAATGACCGCCGAACCCGCGAAATCGCTGAACGCGCTGTCTCCGATGACGGCGCTGTCCGCGTCGTAGGCGCGCTTTGAGGCTCTGTAATACGGCAGGCTGTAGATGACAAACGCGGTCAGCGGGATCGTCGCCGTGATCGTCAGGAAGGACATCGTTAAGGATGTGTAGACATTCTGAGTCCTGAAATAGCTGAGGAAGAAGAACGCCGCGGCGATTACCAGCACGACCGGCATCAGAATGCCGATGATCGGGCGCGGAATCTGCTCGCCATCGACCTTCGCGAAGAATCCATCGACGAAATCGGTCTTCGTGACGCGGATTATCTTCGAGTCAGCCGGGACATAGTCGCTGAATATCTCGCGCTCGAGCGTCTCGGTGGCGTCCGAGACCGGCGAGACGACGAACTTCTTTCGCTTTGAAGAGACGACATTGAAGCCGAATACCGCGCGCTTGAGGTTCATGAACTCATAGATCAGCGCGAGCACGACAGCCGCCGCCGTCGGAAGATTGTAGAGCGCGAATCCGGCTCTGGGCGCGATCAGGCAGGCGATTATCGTGTAGACAATCGATACGATCAGACTGAAAGCCGTCAGGCTCTCGGGCGTCGGTTTGAGCGTCAGCATGTTCTTGACGCCGGTTATGACCTGCCGTATGACCAAAGCGCCGCAGAGGACGATGAACTGCAAATCGACCATCGCGTAGACGACCGGGTAGGACTCGGGGCGCATGAAAGCCGGGAGCTGCCATCCGAAGAGCGAGCAGTTCTCAATCCAGAAGAGCGTCACGAACATGACGACCGCGAGAGCTATGCGTCCGATGCCCCAGTAATAATCCGATTTGAACTTCATAAGTATCTCGGTGTTCTGAGCGCGGTCGGTGTACTCGTATTGGCTGCCGATGCTCTGAATCTGCATCGTCTCCTCGCTCTTCTTCTCGAGGTCAGCCTCGATGTCCGAAGCCTTCTTCTCGCCGACCTTGTCCTTGAGCTCGTCGTTCATACCGAACGCGATCATCAGGTTGAGATCGGTCTGGTCGATCTCGTCGGCGTCGGGCTGACCGTAGATCTTCGATTTCTTCGCCGCCACGGGGTCCGACTCCGGGCTTATTTTGTCGAACACCTCGGTAGCCGCCGATTCAACCGGCAGCGCGGGAGCGTCCGAGACCTCCTTGACCCTGGCGATGTCGAATACTGCCGTCCGTCCGGCGGGCGTCGGTTCGTCGGGAATATCCCCGGCGGAATCCTCCGGAATCTCTTCGTTTTCTCCGACCGCGGCGAACTCGCCGGTTTCGGCGGGCGTCACGTCGGTAAGCTCCTCGTCGTCAGTCGGCTCGAAATCGAGCGTTCCGCCGGGCTGTGTCTCATCCTCCGGGATCTCGACATCCGATTCGATCCACGCGTCGGGATCGTCGCTGACCTGTCCGACCGGCTCTTCCTGAACTTCCGGATCCGGCGCGACAGGCTCTTCCTCAGGTTCGGTCTCAGGCTTCTGAGCCTCCTTGACCGGCGGCTCGAAGACCTTGACGTCATCGTCGTCGACCGGGCGCGAGACCTCGCGGACGATGTCCTTTGACTCGTCGACCTCCGGCTTCTTCGCAGGAGTTTTAATGAACTTGTTTATGAGCTCCTCGATGTCGACGTCAGCGTCGTCATTCTCGGGAAGGAGCTCGCGCCGCGCGTCGTCATAGACCGAGTCGTCAATCTTCAGCGCCGCCGCCCTGGGCGACGAGGCACTGATCTGCTTTGAGACCGGCTTTTTGTCAACCGGCTTTTTCGGTTGATCCACGCTCTTGTGTAAAAGCGCCAGCAGATCGTCGGCAGAGATCTCCTCGCGGCGATCATTTCCGCGCTTCTCCGCATCATTACTGCGCATTGTGTATCCTTTCCGGCGGGCTTGCGACCGCCTTGTTAGTCGTAAGACATCTCCGACCACGACAAGCGTTCATCGGAAATCCTGTTATGTCCTCAGCCTCTCAGCTGCCGTGCCGCCTCGCAGAGGATGACAGCCGCGGCGCAGGAGACGTTGAACGAGTTTACCTTGCCGTACATCGGTATCGAGACCATGAAATCGCACTTCTCGCGCACGAGCCTTGAGATTCCGAAACCCTCGCTTCCGACGACGATCGCGGTCGCGCTGTCGAACTTCGTGTCGTAGACCGAAGCGCCGCCGGCTTCCGCGCCGTAGACCCAGACGTTTTTCTCCTTGAGCTCGTCGAGAGCCGAGGCGATGTTAGCGACCTTGGCGATCGCGAGATGCTCGTAAGCCCCCGCCGAAGCCTTGCAGACGACCGAGGTAAGCCCAGCCGAGCGTCTCTTGGGGATTATCAGCCCGTGAGCCCCCGCGCCCTCAGCACAGCGGATAAGCGCGCCGAGATTGTGCGGATCCTCAATCTCGTCGGCGACGACAATGAACGGCTTCTCACCGCGTTCAGCGGCTATCGCCAGAATGTCGTCGATCGTCGAGTATTCCTTCATCGCAGCCATCGCGACGACGCCCTGATGGTTCATTCCGTCGGTCATCGAGTCGAGCTTAGCCTTCTCGACCTCAACGACGGGTATCTTTCTGGTGACGCACTCGGCGACGATCACGTTGATCGAGCCCTCGCGGTCGCCGCGGCGGACGAAGAGCTTGTCAATCGCGCGTCCGGTCTTCAGAAGCTCGAGCACCGAGTTGCGCCCGAAGATTACCGAGGAGTTCTCCTCAGCCTCAGTGTCCGGAGCGGTTTCGTTCTCAGCCGCGCGGTCGGTATATCTGTCCGGCTTGCGGTCAGATTTTCTTTTGTTGTCAAACTTTTTATTATACATCGTAATTCCTGTTTTTAAATTTAGGCATCCGCGAAAGCGCGCGAACATACCTTTCAACTATTATACCACACTTTTTCGACTTTGTACATACCCTTGCGAGGATTTTTTATAAAAAATTCAAAAAAATATTCCCGCCGCTTAAAAACGGACGGGAATCTCTTGTTTTTGACTTACTGCTGCTTCATTTCAGCGTAGCACTCGCTGCAATAGACAGGTCTGTCGGAGTTGGGCTGGAAGGGAACCTTAGCTTCTTTGCCGCATCTCGCGCAGGTAGTTGTATAGAGCTCTCTCTGCGGCTTGCCCGAGTTCTTTCTTGCGTCACGGCATGCCTTGCATCTCTGCGGCTTGTTCTGGAACCCTTTCTCCGCGTAGAACTCCTGCTCGCCCGCGGTGAAGATGAACTCCGCTCCGCAATCCTTACAGACCAACTTTTCGTCCTGATACATTGTTTTTACCTCGCTTGAGTAAAATAATTTTTTTGCCCTCGACGGATTCCAACCGACACCTTTGATACATAACATGACATAGCAACGCTCTCGTTAAGCTATACGGGCATATTTTCATTCAGAGCAGCTTGCTTGAGAGCTTGGCGCGGATACGGCAGACGGCGTTGTCGACCGACTTCACATCCCGCCCGAGCCTTTCGGCGATCTCCTTGTGCGGAAAACCGCGCAGCAGCAGTCTGAGCACCGCTCTCTCGAGTTCTGAGAGCAGTCCGTCCACTCTGTCAAGGAGCAGTCCGGCGTCCTCGAGCCGGTCGCCTGTGACCGACTTGCGCTCGGCGTCGTCCTGCTGAGCCTGATCAGCTTTCAGCTGACGGCGGCGCTTTCTCAGAGCCGATGTCAGAGAGTTGTTCACACAGATCTTGGCGTAGAGTCCGAAGGTGACCTCGCCCTGGCTCACGTCGTATGACATCACGGCGTTGTAGAGCGCTATCGAAGCCTCCTGAGAAAGATCGTCGCGGTCGCTCGCGCCGAAGAGTTCGTCAGAGAGGAATTTCGAGACGATCGAGAGAATCATCGGCTCATAGCGGCTGATGATCTCATTGAAAGCGTCCTTGTTGCCGTTCTGAACCTCAGTGATCAGCGCGGCGTCAGTCTTCAGATCCATCTTGATCCCGCCATTTCAAACAAGCTATATCTATTATAACAAGTATTTAAAAATTTGTCAATAGTTCTTGAACACATTTTTTTGAAGATTCGCACACGACTTGTTGACAGTGCACAGCAAGAACCGACAGATTTTGTCTATTTTACCCATGCAAATTGGCAATATGTATACGTTCTTTCAGCATTCATCACTGTTTTGACGCTGAAATTTCGTGCAGAATGCACAAACTTGGTCAGTCTATCAAATAGTTAATATCCCCCGTAAGGAGCGATATTATACCGCGGTAAACGACCTCAGGACGCTCGTTGAAGTTGTAGAGCATCTTGTCAAGCTGATACTTCGACTCGATGATGAGACCGAGATCGAGTATCTTGTTTCCCTTCTCCGAGACCTCGCAGCGGAGATCGTACCTTCCGTCCTCACGTTCCGTGCAGGAGCAGTTGACATCCGACCCGCGCGACTTGAACGACAGCATGCGCATGGCGCTCTTGAGGCTCTTCTCCTTGATCATGTTGAGGAGCGCGCTCTGGAGCTGCTCGGCGATGGTTATGCCGTTCGGCGTGATCTGATAGAGTTCCTTGTTCTTCTTGTCGCCATCGGCGTTCGGGTTCGGCGGGAGCTGTTCGATATTTCCGCAGTCAAGCAGTTCGGCAAAGCACTCAGCAAAGTCAAAGTAATTCACGAACTCGTCCTGTACCACGATGTCGCTTATCGTGTTGAAGTCGAGAGGATAATTGAGATTTTTCAGAAGATACAGGATGAAGATCTTGATATCATTTTTGTCCTTCAGCGGTGCCAGCATTTTGAAGCCATCCCTTTCGCGGCAGCGTATTTTGCTTTGTTGATCGTGGAAAATACCCGAAAACGGGCGGACCGGGTGATCCTCCGGTGACGCCCGCTTTGGATCATTTGATCTGCTTATCAGCCGGCGGCCTCAGTGGTCGTGGTCGCGTCAGCAGTGGTTTCAAGGTAGCTTCTCCAGTCCTTGAGCTTCATCTTGTTGAAGATACGGAAGCCGTAGTAAGCGTCCTTGATGCCCGAGAGAGCCTCGGTGTTGTAGACATAAGCGTCCTGGTTGAATACGAGCGGGATGATCGGGAGATCCTCCATAAGGAGCTTCTCGGCGTCGTGAAGAATCGAGGAGCGAGCTGCTCTGTCCTTCTCGGCGTAAGCCTTCTCGATGAGCTCGTCGTAAGCCGGATTGTCGTAGCCCGGAACGTAAGGAACAGCGTCGTAGTTATCGTTCTGGATGTCGATACCGTTGCCCGAGAACTTCGGAGCGAATACCGAGAGAGCCGAGAAGGAATCGGTGGTGAGGCACTGATAATCGACTGCGATCATGTCGTAATCCTTTTTCTCATATGCCTTCTTGTAAGCCTTTGCGTCGAGAGCCTTGATGGTTACCTTGAAGCCCATGCCTTCCCATACGCCCTTGCAGTACTCAGCGAGAGTGGTCTCGTAAGCGTTGTCGCGGACGGTGAGCGTGAAGCTGCCGCTGCCGCTCGCGGACTGAGCCGAAGTCGAAAGGAGGTCGCCGCCATTGGCGCGGAAGCTGTCGCCTACAGCCTTGTCATAGACCGGGTACGGAATGAGTCCGGTAGCCGGAGAAGCGAAGGTCACGAGGCTTGCAGCCTTGGTTCTGTCGAGAGCCTTCGAGAGAGCCTGACGGGTCGAAGCGTCCTTGAAAACGCTCTTCGAGGTGTTGCATATGTAGGCGTGGGTCGAGAGCAGATCGGTGACAGTCGCGGAATCCTTATAGGAAGCGCGCTTCGAAAGCCCGATCTCGCCGAGGTACATGAGGTCGCCCGACTCGTAAGCCGCGGTGTTAGCCTCCTCGTCCTCGGAGAAGTTGATCTCAAGACGGTAGGGGATGACATACTTGTCAAAAGCGTCGTCATTATCGGTGTCGCGGAAGTAGTAGACATTGCGCTCGAGCATGAGGCGCTTGCCGAGCTCGAGACCCTTTATAGCGAACGGACCGTTGGTGCAGAGAGTCGACACAGCAGTGCCGAAAGCGTCGTAACGGGTGACGACATCCTCACGGAGCGGAACGAGAGCAAGGCAGGCGCAGTTCTCGAGGAACTGATTGTAGTTGACCTTCTCCTCGAACTGAACCTCGATGACATTGTCGTCGATAGCCGCGATTCCGAGGTCGTCGATCGAGTTATCGCCGTTCTTTACGTCGCGCGCGTTCTTCACGTCGAAGAGCAGCGAAGCGGCTGCGCAGGAGAACTCGGGGTCGAGTATGCGCTTCCACGCGTAGACGACGTCGTCAGCCGAGACGACACGACCGTCGCTCCACTTGGTGGTCTTGATGGTGATCTGAAGTCTGTAGTCGTTCTTGTCGGGGTTCTCAACGACCTTGTAGCTCTTCATGAGAGCGTTCTCGACCTCGCCCTTTGCGTTTATGCGGGTGAGACCCTCATAGATGAGACCGAGGACCTTGACAGCACTGTCATCGGTGTAGGCGAGCGCGGGGTCGTAGTCGGAGAGCTCGCTGCCGATATAGACGTTGATGGTGTAGCCCTTCTCGTCGCCTTCAAGCGTTGAACCGCATCCGACGAGCATCGTCGCGAGCATCGCTGCGAAAAGCAGCAGGGAAATGATCTTCTTCATAGTTGGTGTGACTCCTCCTCAAATTTACCCTGTCTTTGCGGGGTAATTCTAAACGAAATAAAGCGCGTGCGCGTCCGGTCGGAAGGCAGGGGTGAGCTGTCGTGACCCGCTTTGCCGACGACCGCTTTGCGGCAGTATTAGGGTATTGCATATATTATACCATCAAATCTCAAAATAATCAATCACTGATTTGCAAAAAAATAAAAATTTATACTATTGCACAATTATCGAAGACTCTGATTGTGCAACATGCCGATACATTTATTGACAAATCTGTAAATTGACTGACTTAAATGGAAAATACAGGCAAAAATGAGTCTGACAGACCGCCGGGTTGTCCCGATGAAGGCATTTGCCTACCATCAGAGCGGACAGGTAGGCGGTCGGAAAACAAGGGAGTTAAGTAAATTGAACAGTTATAAACGCACCGATCTCGCCGCCGAACTCGACCTCACCGACCGCGCGGGGATCACCGAATCAGAGACGTCGGCCGACGGTTTCAGGGTCTCCGAGATTGTCATCGTCACCGACGAGGCGGCAAAAAGACTTTCAAAGCCCAAGGGGCGCTATATCACGATAGACGTCGGCAAGCTCTGGCTCGAGACCGACGATACGCTCGGCAAAGCCGCGAAGCTGATCGCCTCGAAGCTCTCGGAGCTTGCCAGGGAGCTCGTCGGACACGCGCCGGAGAGCGTAATGGTCATCGGGCTCGGAAACCGCCGGATCACAGCCGACGCGCTCGGAGACGAGACCTGCGGGCTTCTGACCGTCACAAGGCACGTGAAGTCCCACAAGGCGCTCTACGAGCTCCTCGGCGGACGTGAGCTGTCGGCGCTGACCCCCGGAGTGCTCGGTCAGACCGGTATCGAGTCGGCGGAGCTCGCAGCCGCCGCGTGCGAGCGCGTGAAGCCTGAGCTCGTGGTAGCGATCGACTCGCTCTGCGCGCGCTCAACCGATAGGCTCGCGACGACAGTGCAGCTCGGCTCGACCGGCATCAGCCCCGGCTCGGGCATCGGAAACCGCCGCCTCGCGATAAACGCCGGTACGCTGAAGGTCCCGGTGATAGCGCTCGGCATCCCGACCGTCGTCGACTCCTCGACGCTTGTGTGGGACGCGCTCGAGAAGGCCGGAATCGACGAGCCCTGCGAGAGTCTCCGCGGGGTGCTCGAGAACCAGAAGAGCTTCTTCGTGACGCCGAAGGAGACCGACACGATTGTCCGCGAGCTCTCGCGGCTCTGCGCCGGGGCGATAACGGCGGCTTTCTCATGAATATAACCTGTCCTTTCCGAATATACTTTGGCAAGATAGCGAAAGGACGGGGAAAGATGAAAGACGAAACTCTTCAGAAAAACGCGTTTGTAAAGCTCGCGCGCGGTGTTCCGGCGCTTCTCGGCGGAATGGTGCTGCTGACCGCGCTCGGCGCGAACGGATACCGAGCGGCGGTCGGATGGTCGCCGACCGCGACAGCGCGGCGATGCTTCCATTTTCCGGAGAACTCCGACCTCAGGTCGGCGCTTCCCGACCGCGGGGAGATAAAGCAGTTTTTGCTGATGAAAGCCTTCTTCGGCAGCGACTCGCTCTATTTCGACAAGGGCGACGAGAACACCGGCGAGACACATCTCTCGCCCGACGAGCTCTCGGACAAGACCCCGCCCCAGAGCTCGCTGGAAGCCCCTGACGGCATTCCGGATGATGCCGACATCTACTCCTACGACTACTCGAAAAGACGCGCCGGAGAGCTCGCGCTGCTCCCCTACGACCTCTCTGGCAAGCGTCCGGGCGAATTGCTTCTGTCGAACACGACGTCCTACGACATCGACCCGGCGCTCTACCCCGACCGCGATTACCCGATCAAATCGAAAATCACCGACGAACCGCTCGTGCTGATCGTCCACACGCACGGCACGGAGTCCTTCGCGCCTGAGGGCGAGGTCTCGGTGAAGCCCGGCCCAAGCCGGAGCTCAGACCCCGAAAGCAACATGATCGCTGTCGGCAAGGTCATGTCCGATCTGCTGAACGAATCGGGAATCCCGACCCTGCACTGCGAGACGATGCACGACCTCGAGTCCTACCGCGCGTCCTACGACCTCTGCGCCGACACGATACGCGAATATCTCGCGGAATACCCGTCGATAAAATACGTTTTCGACGTCCACCGCGACGCGGTTGTCCGCCAGAACGGCGACATCGTCAAGCCGGTCTGCAACATAAACGGCAGCCTCTCGGCGCAGGTCATGCTGCTCGTCGGAACGAACGAGAAGGGCGCGGATCACCCCGACTGGGAGGACAATCTCACGGTCGCGGCGAAGCTCCAGTCGAAGCTCATCGGAAAATACCGGAATTTCGCGCGTCCGATAAACATCCGCGGCGCGTCGTTCAACGAACAATTTACCAAAGGCTCGCTGCTCATAGAAATCGGCTCGTCGGGGAACACTCTCACCGAGGCGAAAAACGCCGCGAGAATCCTTACATATTCCATTATCGAAATGATAGAGGAAAATCAGGAAAAAGGAGAAGAATGAGCTTAACTGAAGGCTCACGCC
>CAKSOR010000025.1 GCA_934477985.1 uncultured Eubacteriales bacterium | reverse complement strand
CCCCGGTTCACCGGATGATCCTTTGTCGATACGACAACCCGCGCCGTGCCTTCGCAGTCGGCGATTTCTTCGTCGGTGAGATCGGCGAGAACGTCGGCGGGGAAGCCGAGTTCAAGCAGCTCCTCTCGCACCGCAGAAGTTCCGCTTTCGGCCGGACGCCATTTCATCGGATATTTGCTGCCGAATAAGAATCCGGCGGCGATTCCAACAAGAATGGCGGCGATCGAAATGATCGTTACCGTCCGGTCGGAAAGCTTTGGCGCGACGGGGACTATCGCGTATCCGTTGTCCTCAAGCTCGCCGGAGAGCTTCCAAAGCGAGCGGAGAATAAGAATGTAAGCCGCGACCATAGCGAGCGAAAGGATTATTCCGGTATAATTCATCAGCCCCAGAATACAGATCACAAGATACCAGACGAGATGCCAGAAGGCTTTTGTCCCCCCCGGAATTATGTTCCCGAGTCCTACTGCGAGCGAAATCAGAATGATAACGCAGGAAATTATCGAAGCAACGGTCAGGGCGGTCGAGAGAATCTGAATCCTGATCACTGTCGAGCCGAGGATAATCATAGTTCCCTTGGCGACGAGATTCGCAAGCGCGGCGATCGTTCCGACGGCAAAGGCACGGTTGGTCTTCCTGAGCGCGCGAAGCCCGAGGAAGAGCCTCAGCGCGCCGCAGAGAATCAGCATATACGTGAGCCACGAGAGATTGAACGTGACAAGCGTCAGCGCGAGTCCGCAGAGAACATTCCGCATATGGACGCGCCATGGCGAGACATCATGGGCGATGTCCTCGGGCGGGAGTTCCGGGAGCGAGTCGGTCAGGAGCTTATCGAAATCCTTCTGATCGTCAGTTCTCATATCCTTCACCTCCTAAAATACCGCGCAGCTTCTTCTTTATGCGGTAGAGTCTGCCCTCGACGGCGCGTTCGGTCGTGCCGAGCTCGGCGGCTATCTGCGCGGTCGACTGCATATAGTAGTACTTGCGGTAGAAGAGCAGCCGGTCGCGCCCTGACAGCGTTGAAAGCGCCTTCATAAGCGCCTCGGAGCGCTCCTTTCTGATGAGCTGCTCGTCGGGCGAGAGCTCGCCGGACGGCATATCCTCGGGTATCTCGTCGGTCTGAGTCCGCGAGAGCTTTCGCGCGTGGTTGAGCGCGGTGTTGCGCGCGATCGCCGTCAGCCAGGTGTTGAAGCTGCCCTTCGCCGGATCGAAGCTATCGTAGCTCTCAAAGACGCGCAGATTAACCTCGGCGAGACAGTCGTCGCGGTCGGTCTCATTCCCGATTATCGGCGAGATTATGTAGATGATAAGCGGTCGGTGCCGCATGAGCAGGCGCTCGACTTCATCGCGCTTTGTCTGGTCGTCCATTTCGCGCCCTCCTTCCTGACACTGAGATGCTCAGTGTTCTGTCCTGTCATATCAATAATACACCGCCGCGGGGGAAATCCCACGCGCTTTTTCAAAAAAAATCAGGACAGCCCGAAGACTGCCCTGAAGCCGCAGAATTATCTCTTTATCTCAACGACCGGGCTCGTGAGGATACCCATCGGGCGGATCTGGTACTCATAGCACCAGCGGTCGCCTGTCGTACGCCAGATATCCGGTCCGACCCAGCCGTCGCCCTTGCAGGTGTTGTGGAGCGCGCCGAACGCGTTGAAGCGGTTGCCGTAGAGCCGGTAGGTTATCGTGTGCTTTCCGGCGCTGACCTTGCCAAGGTTCAGTCTGTACGGCTCATAGGCGATGACGCCCTTGTCCATGCCGTCAAGGAAGACTCTGATCAGCTCGCCGCGGTACTCGGTCGCGCGGACAACCAGCTCGCAGTCCGGCGTCTCGATCTCCTCGTCGTACTCGATATTACCGGTGTAGAACGGCAGTCCCTGATCGGTGACCGTCGAGAATCCGAGCTTTTCCGGAAGAGGCGTTATCGTCTTCTCGCAGCCCGCGACCTTCACGCCGAAGTCTCCGAGCAGATAGCACCACTCAACCTTCGTTCTGATTCCGATCGGCGTGCGGATGAGAAGCTCGTTTTCGCCGCGCTTTATGTCGGGGAGCGCGATCTTCTTTATCGACTCGTCGACGAAGTAACCGTGTGTTCCCTTATCCGCCGTGACCCCGTTCAGTATCACCTCGCAGAGCTCAGCGTTCTCAATCGCCAGGAACGCGCCCTTGCAGTCGATCTCCGACTCGAAATAAACCCGCAGGTCGACCGTATGCGCGAGCACCTCCGGAGGCTCGACCCAGGGCTGAGCGCCGTTGTACGCCGGGAGTCCGGCTTCCTTTGCCGCCATATTGTTGAGTCTGAGCATCTCCTCGATACCGTGCCACTCCTTGTCTGATTTAAGCGACCCGGAATCGACTCTCCATTCAGCCTGGTCGATGAGCAGAGCGTTCGGCTCGTCCAGGCGGTAAGCGACCGGCTTGCGGACGAATATCTCGCGCTCGGTTCTCAGTGCCGGCTTTGTCTCAGACTTAATCTCCGCGTCGTATGGGAGCAGCTTCAGAAGAAGGCTGTCATGCTGGTACATCGAGCGTCTGATGATCGTCTTTCCGTCCCTGACCTCGTAATCCGCCGGGTAGGTTCCGCCGCTGATCGTATCCCAGATAATCGGCGTGAACTCGCCCTCAAGCGTGATCTTCAGGTTCTCGGCGTTGTTGTAGCCGGAGCGGTTGCCGGCGAGCGAGGGGTTTCTGCCGCGGCAGATAAAGAGCCACTCGCAGTCGTTATCGTGACGATAATTGTAGATATAATTTCCGGCGATGTCTCCGCCCGCGTTTCTGATTCCGACCGTGCGGAAGGGCTCGAGCGCCGCGATAAGCTCGTCGCGGAGGAACTGAATCTTCTTCGAGCCGCCGAGGATCTTCTTCGGGACGTCCGACTCGACCGCGTCCTCGTACTTCGGAAGGTCGCCCATGACGATTACCGTTCCGCCTGCCGCCTTGAACTTGCCGAGCGCCTCGAGCGTCGTCTTTCTGATCGTCTCGAGTCCGGGCACGATGACGACCTTATAAGCCATCTCGCCGACCTTGAGCTTCTTGTCCTCGACTCCGCCGAACTGCTCTGGCAGAAGTCCCTCGCTGATAAAGTCGAAATCGAGCTGCGCGAAGAGCAGCCAGTCGACCGTACTCTGGAAATTGCTCTCGATACGACCGCGGATCGTTCCGGTGTTCTCGGAAGGACCCCAGTGCAGCCAGTAGCTCTCGACCGGATGGATAACCGCGATGTCTACCTTCGGCTTTCCGCGGGTAAGAGCGGTGTTCAGCCGCGCGAAATGATCCTCGATGTAAGGGTATTCCCTGTACCATGGCGACTGATAGAAGATAGACGCCGGGTAATCGCGCTTAGCCTCGCCGTACATAGACATCCAGGAGAGGTGCGGGACTCTGACCGTGACGCCGAGCGCCGCCTGCCAGTCGCCGTGATGCTTGTGTCCTCTGAAATCGAAATCCCAGTCGGTGACTCCGTAGAGCTCGGAGAGCATTCCCTCGCGTCCGTACTGATGAACCGCGGACTGGCACTGCTTCGCCGTCGCGTAGTTGTGTCCGCCGCAGAGCATGTCGATGCCGGGGATCTGGAACTTTCTGTAGGAGCGCATAGCCTCGCCAAGACACATTGTCTGCGAGCCGAGCGAATCCTCAGCCATCATGTGACCGGTCATCGAGATGCCGTTCTTCTCGCACCAGTCGCCGCAGTTGTCAGCGAAAGCCTCGGTGAAAAGCTCGCAGACCAGATCGTGGTAGAGGTATCTTGTGCGCGAGACCTCGCCGCCCTCCTTTTCCCAGAAGAGCTCGGGGAGCTTTTCCTCGATTTTTTCGCCGTAGCGCTCAAAGAAGAGCTTGTCAAGCTCGGGAGTCCAGGGGAGCGTGACCTCCTGATCGCTCGTGGCGAACGCGAAGGTCTGCTTGCGGCAGAACTGCGGCTCGTCGGTGAAGATCGCCGGGACGACCTTGTCGAACTCGTCGCCGACCGTCTCCTTATAGCGCTCATGCGTCGTCTCGATGAACTTGTCGACCGCCGCCTTCGAGAGCGTGTCTATGTAGGTCTGGTTGTTGTACCAGCCGCTCGGCTCGGGTGTCCTGCAATAGGTAAACCACTTTGTGCCCTCAGCACTCTCGCCGGGCTCAATCACGCGATAGGAGACAAGCTCGCCGTCGGGATTCTGAACGACGTCGTAGGCGTGGAAGAAGTAGGGCTCGCCAAGCTCTACCGCCTCGTCCTTCGGCTTCAGGGTCGATACGATGTCCTTTCTTGTGATGACCAGGAATCTCTCGCGGTATTTCGGGGTCTTCGTGACGAGTCCGCCAGCCGAGCCGGACGGCCATCTGTCCTCATCGTAGAGCCATGCAAGCGTGTGGGTCTTCTTTGCCTCGTCGGCGCAGTGGCGGATGAGCGACATGAACTCGTCGGAAAGGTACGGGACGTCCATTCCGGTGCGCGAGTGGATATGGTAGCCGCCGAATCCCATCTCCTTGAGGTAGCCGATCTGGCGGGTGATGAGGTCGGGCGTGACCTTGCAGTTCCATGCCCAGAAGGGTGTTCCGCGGTATTCCTCGGTCGGGTTCTCGAAGAGCGCGCTGTCGAGCGTCTCCGAGCGGTTTTTCTTGTAAAGCATATAAGCCTCCTTTTATCGTTAAAAATCACTGACAATACTATACCATATAAAACAGGATTTGTCAAGTAGAATCACAAAATTTCACATCGTTAAATTACTGTCACTCCGGAGCAGACAGCCGCGCGAAAAATTTTGGATTTTTTTCGAAAACCCCTTGACAAATCCTTTCAGATGTGGTATAATATAAAAGTCATCGGGTGATGAACCCTGATGAATGCGCCCTTAGCTCAGCGGATAGAGTGCCCGGCTACGAACCGGTAGGTCGAAGGTTCGAATCCTTTAGGGCGCGCCATAAAAGCCTCGTACTTGTTACGAGGTTTTTTGTTTTATCCGGAACCGGCAGCGTGAAGTGTACGGCTCCTCAGTCTGAATCCCTGCCCGGCAGCCTGTCGGGCTTTTTTTCATAATCTTATTGCTTTTTCGTCAAAAATGTGATATAATGATTTTATGCAAATGTGAAATGAGGATATCGAATGCCTACGCCAAACCTTAACCCGATATACATCTCCGAGCGCCTGCGCGGAGCGCTCGACAATATTCCTCTCTGTCCGCTTACCGTCGTCAGCGCGCCGATGGGCTACGGAAAAACCACCGCGATCGACTGGTTTCTCGATCCGGTCAGAAAGTCGGGACATGCCGTCGTCCGGGTCGGAATCTACTCGGACAGCCTTCCGATCTTCTGGAAGAGCCTTCAGAACGCCTTTAAAGCCGCCGGAACGGACATTTTCGACGACTGCCCGCTGCCCGCCGGAATGAGCGATCTCGCCTTCATCTCGGACAGACTCGCGGGACTTCGCATAGCCGGGGTCTATGTCTTCTTAGATGATTTTCACCTTCTCAAAAGCCCGACCGCCGGGAACTTCATCGTCTCGCTCGCGATGAATCTGCCGAAGAATATCCATATTATAATAGCGACCCGAGAGCGCTTTCCCGAGAGCGGCGACGTCGTCAGACTCAGCGCCCGGCTGAACCCGATAGGCGCCGATCTGCTGAGACTCGACCGGCGCGAGATCGCGGTCTTTGTCCGCCGCCGCGGAGTGAAGCTCTCGGAAGCGCAGCTCGACGAGCTGCTACGGGTCAGTGAGGGCTGGTTCTCGGCGGTATACATAAGTCTCCGCTTTTTTTCGGAGAGCGGCGCTCTGCCCTGCCCCGACACCGACATTCTCGAGCTGTTCAGCGCGGCGCTTATCGACCCGCTCTCAGCCGATGAACGCGAATTCTTAGCCGTCATGAGCCTTGCCGACGAGTTCACAGCCGACGAGGCAGCCGAGGTCACCCGCATAGAAAACGCGCGCGGACTGCTCGCCGCCCTCTCGGAGCGAAACGCCTTCGTGTCAAGAATCGATGGCGTGAACTACAGATTCCACCATATGCTCAGAGTCTGCGCCCGAAGGCTCTTCGAAAAGCTCCCGAAGGAGCGCCGGGACGAATATCTCGACCGCTTCGGGGCTCACCATGAAGCCCGCGGCGAATATATAAAGGCGCTCGGATTCTATGCCGCCTGCCGCGACTATACCGGCTGGCTTCGGGTTGTCGCCGACGACGCCGGGGAAAATCTCGCCTCCTGCAAGCCCGGCGAGGTAATCTCGGTCTGCGAGGACTGTCCGCGCGACTGTCTCATCGGAAATCCCAGGGCGATACTCGTCCTGATGCGCAGATTCTTCTCCTGGGGAAACATCCCGCTGATGCTCGGACTATCGAAGCTGATCGACTCGGCGGCAGAAAACGGAAGTCTTTCGCAAACCGAGCGCTCGGATCTGCTCGGCGAGCGCGACCTCATAATGAGCTTTCTGTGCTACAACGACATCGCCGGAATGAGCCGCCTGCACCGCAGCGCCTGCGAAAAGATGTCCCGCCCGGCGGTCTCGATAAAGACCTACGGCTCGTTCACCTTCGGCTCTCCGTCGGTGCTGATGATGTTCCACCGGACTCCGGGCGGGCTCGACGAGGAGGTCAGGCTCATGAACGAGTCGATGCCCTTCTACTACCGCGTGACCGGGGAACACGGCGCCGGCGCTGAACTCGTGATGGCGGGCGAGGCGGCTTTCACGCGCGGTGACTTCGGCGACGCCGAGCTGCTCTGCGAGAAGGCGATGCTCCGCGCGGACAGCAGAAACCAGCGCTTTGTCAGACTCAGCCGCGACTTTCTGGCTCTCGGACTCGAGCGGTTCGGCGTGAAGACCTCTCCGGCAAGCGACCCGGTAAAGCTGCGCGAGCGGCACGACGCGACCCTGATGCTGACCTACGACAGCCTGTTCGCCTGGCACTTTTCGCTGCTCGGACTGACCGGAGCGATCCCAGTGAGCTTCGCGCTCGATGGGCGGAACATCCTGAACCCCGCGAAGCCGATGCTCCTCGCCATAGAGAATCAGGTTCTGCTCGCCCGCGGCGAATACGTAAAGGTCGCGGCAAGGCAGGAGCTTCTGACCGGCTTCTGCTCGAAGCTCAACTATCTGCTTGTCTCGATAATTGTAAAAATCCAGACCGCCGCCGCGCTCGAGGCTCTCGGAAAGCGCCCCGAAGCCGATTCTCTGCTGATGTCGGCGATAAACGACGCCGCGCCGGATATGATCGCGACCCCTTTCGCCGAGAACTACCGCTATATAAAGGAGCTTCTGCCAGGCTCAGGCGGGTTTGCCGACCGGATCCGCCGGCTCGGAGAAAGCTTTGAGTCGAAGCGTCTCGAGGTCTATGGCAGCGCCGAGCTCAGCAAAGCCGCGAAGCTGCTGACCGAGCGCGAGCTCAGCGTCGCGAAGCTCGCCGCCGCGAGACTCCCGAACCGTGAAATCGCGGCGAGACTCTACCTCACCGAAGGAACCGTAAAGCAATATCTGAACTCGGTCTATTCAAAGCTCTCGCTCGATGGAACGCCGGGCGAAAAGCGCGCCGAACTCAGCCGTCTGATATAGGAGGAGATCATCATGCCAAAACCACCGCCTGATTTCGCGCGCGACGAGCGCCGGAGCATAACCCCGCCGCCGCAGAACATAAGGGAAGTGCCCGACTACTTAAAGCGCCTTTTCAAGGGCTTTTTCGAGCGTCTGTTCTACATCTACGGACTTGTCTGGGAGACCCGCCCGTGGATACTCTTCACGATGCTCTTCATGTCGGTCTTCAATGGCGTCATGCCGATAATCGGCACATACATCGCGCGCGAGCTTCTGAATCTCCTTGGCGACGCGATACGCGGCAGAGTCGATGATTTCCGCGCCATCTCGGGACTTTTAGCCTTGCAGTTCGGCTACATGTTCGTGAAGCGGATAGTCACTCAGATAAACAATATGCTGATGAAGATCACCGGAGAGCTCGTGTCGAACCATATTCGGCTCAAGATAATCTCGAAGGCGCGGACAATCGATACCGCGAGCTTCGATACGCCCGAGTTCTATCAGAAGCTCGAGAACGCCAACCGCGAAGCCGGCAACCGCCCGGTGCAGATACTCAACTCAACCTTCGGCATAATGTCGACCGCGATCAGCATGCTGAGCTATGTGACCGCGATGGTCGCGATAAGCCCGGTAGCGCCGCTCATAATCATCGCGATGTCGATCCCGTCGGCGGTCGTCAACTTCGTCTACCGCCGCAAGAACGCCGATTATCTCTACCGCCGTTCGAAGGAGCGCCGCAAGCTCAACTATTTCTCGAATATAATGTGCAGCAAGGATCATGTCAAGGAGGTCCGCATGTTCGGGATGTCCGACCTGCTGATCGGCAAGTACAAGGAGGTCTTCGCGAGCTACTTCGGCGGGCTGAAGAAGCTGATCGTCTCCGAGGGCATGTGGCACATAATCCTCTCGGTGCTGACCACCGTCGTGAACTGCGCTCTGTACATCTTCATCGCCCGCAAGGTCTTCACCGGCGAGCTTCAGATCGGCGACTACTCGTTCTATACGAGCGCGCTGTCGAACATCGCGGGAGGAGTCGCGACCCTCGTCTCGACCACGGCTTCAATCTATGAGGGGACGCTGTTCATCGACAATATGATGTCCTTCATGAAGGAGGAGCAGCATATCATCCCGCGCCTTTCCGAGCCGAAGAAGGTCCGCCACGGCGAAGGACATGTAATCGAGTTCAGAAACGTCTCCTTCCGCTATCCCGGAACCGAGCGGGACGTCATAAAGAACGTCAGCTTCACGCTCAACCCGCGCGAGAGCGTCGTGCTGGTCGGACTGAACGGCGCGGGCAAGACGACACTCCTGAAGCTCCTGACAAGGCTCTACGACCCGACCGGTGGCGAGATTCTGCTTGACGGAGTCGACCTGCGGGACTATGACGTCGCCGACCTCTACAAGATGTTCGGAATAATCTTCCAGGACTTCGGAAAGTACGCCTTCCCTGTGCGCGATAACATCTCGTTCGGCGACCTGTCGAAGGAGATCGACGACGAGCGGGTTTCCTATGCCGCCGCGCAGTCGGGCGCGAAGGACTTCATCGAGCGGTTGCCCGACTCATATAAAACGCCGCTGATGCGGATATTCGAGGACAATGGTCTCGAGCTCTCGGGCGGACAGTGGCAGAAGCTGGCAATCGCGAGAGCGTTCTACAGCGACGCCGACGTCATGATACTCGACGAACCGACCGCGGCGCTCGACGCACTCGCCGAGCAGGAGATTTACAACGAGTTCGACGCCCTCTCAAAGAACAAGACGACGATCTTCGTCTCGCACCGGCTCTCAAGCGCCACCAGAGCCTCGAAGATAATCGTCCTCGAGTATGGCGAGCTTGTCGAGGAGGGCACGCACAACGAGCTCATGGCGCTGCACGGCAAGTACTACGATCTCTTCTCGACTCAGGCGAGCCGGTATGTGAACGCTGAAAAGGAGGAAAACTGATTGAGCCGCAAGAACTGCTATTATGATGTCGTCGGAGACCCCGGCAAGATATACACCCAGCACTTCATTTCAGACGGATACACGCAGGACTGGCTGCACTTCCATTCGCGCTACGAGCTGACCTTTGTCGTCTCGGGAAAGACCGAACTGAACGACAACGGCGTCAGATACAGAACAGACGAACCGCACATAAGACTGCACAAGCCGTTCGCGTTCCATACGGCGAACGCCGAGAGCGGAACGACTTACGAGTGCTTCGTCTTCTACTTCACCGAGTCGAGCCTGTCGCGATTCGGGCAGGCGGTCGATCTTGTCGAGCTCTATTCGGAGGATATGCGCGTGATGCCGCTCGATGGCGACCGGCTCGAGTGCGCGAAGTCGCTGGCGTCGCTCCTGCTGCTCGATATAAGCGATGAAATGCTCGCCCTGGCGCTTAAGGGCTTTCTGACCCTGGTAAGGGAGGGCGGAATCATAGCGTTCAGACCCGACTCGGGCGGCATCGGCTATATAAAGGACGTCCTGGCGTGCATAAGCTCTGAGTTTTCGGAGAAGCTGACCGCGGCGGGGCTGGCGAAGCGCTTCTTTGTCAGCGAGCAGAAGCTCTCGGCGGATTTCAAGGCGGCGATGAACGAGACTCTGCACCATTATATCGTCTCGGCGAGGGTCTCGCACGCCGCGATGATGATTGCCAAAGGAAGCTCGCCGGTGTCGGCGGCGCTCGAATGCGGATTCATCGATGAGACGCATTTCTCGAAGACCTTCAAGGACCGCATGGGAATGACGCCGGTGAAGTTCTCGAAGACCTTCGGAAAGTCGCTCGAGTACCCCGAGGACTTCGACCCTAAAAATACCGTAATAAATCCTGACCCCCCCCCGATTTCTATAATAATAGAGTGAATCCGATCGGCGGAACTGTGTAGGGTATGTATAGTTTGCACCCGTTTTGTACTTTCTCTTTATAGATAGATTGCCTTTTGAATTTCTACACGCAAAGGTATAAAAGGGTACAAACTATACATACCCTGCATGGTGATATGGTAAAGCGGTAGCGTGGCGAGTATGGCGGGTTTGGGGCGTTTCTATATACCCTTATATATATTTATCATTTTTTTGTTTTTCTATACGCGAAGGTATAAAAGGGTGCAAACCCGCCATACTCGCCACTCTGATATGGTAAAGCGGTAACGGTGACGGGTATGACGGGTTTGGGGCGTTTCTATATACCCTTATATATATTTATCATTTTTTGTTTTTCTATACGCGAAGGTATAAAAGCCGTCAAACCCGTCACACCCGTCACCGCTGATATGGTAAAGCGGTCAGGGGGACAGTTGGGGAGGGTTTGGAGGCTTTTTAAACTTTCTCTTATATATATCTTTGATTTTGTTTTTTGTACACGCAAAGATATAAAAGTGTCTCAACTGTCCCCACTGTCCCCCCATAATATGATAAAGCAGCAGCGGTGACGCTTCAGCATGGTGAGTTCGGTGGGTTCGGGGCGGTTTCTATATACCCTTATATATATTTGTCCTTTTTACTTTTCTACACGCAAAGGTATAAAAGCCACCAAACCCACCGAACCCACCGACATACAAAAAAACGCCCCGCCGGAATTCCGACGGGACGCGCAATGAAAAAGAATCTTGCGAAATTTCGCTTTTGGTCTCAGTGCTTCTTCCTGAAGATAACAGCCGCGGATGCTGCCATAGCGGCGATCGAGGCGATGATGCCGGCGTCAGCGGTCTTAGCTGCCGAGTCAGGCTTCTTGGTCTCGGTCTTCTTGACGACGACCTTATCCGAAGAGAGGGTGACGGTGTCCTCAGCGCCCTGAGAGCCCCATGCCGCGCCATTGGTAGCGGCTGCTTCCTGGAAGTCGTTGATCTGTACCGAGATTCCGACCGGCTCCTTCTTGAAGTCAGCCTTCGGGATAGCGAGCTCGGTTATGTACTGACCGTCAGCGCGGGTGACAGCGTACTTGTACTTCGAGGTGTCGGTGATGTCGCCATAGATCTTCGTGCCGAAAGCGTCGACCGAGACCTTCTTCTTGTTAGCGCCGTCAAACTTTATCCAGAGCTCAACCGCGTCGGACTGCCAGCCGCTCTTGATTCCGCAGTCAACGATCGTCGACTCCTTGACTACCGTGCAGAAGTAAACGTAATCGTTGTCGTGGAGAACATAGGTCTTGGCGTCAGCGTCCGACTTGTCAGCACCGTTGCCCGAGCTCCAGATCTTCTTCGACTTGGTCGAGGTCCCGATGGCCTGGGACTGAGTGTAGATGTCGTCGAGCTTGCCATCGACGGTGGGAGTTCCGGTGAGTGCCTTGTAGTCAGCCGCCTGAGTCGGGATCATAAGAGTAGCCGCGAGGAGAGCGGAAAGAATTAATGCTGCCGATTTTTTCATGGTGATTTCTCCTTTTATTGTGTGTTTTACCGGAACATCTCCGGTTGACAACAATATTATACCACATCGGCGGTCAAATTTCTGGCAAAAATTTTAGCGTTCCGCTCATTTTCTGGCAGATTTTATATAAATATTCAAATCTCGTATGTAATATGTTACAAAAGCATTTAATTCACATTCCGGGGTTTTGTGACTTTGCCTGAAATATCACATTATATCGTCTCGCCCGCGACCAGTCCGAACGGAAAGAGGTCATATTTTTCGCCAAACAGCGCGCCGACAGCGGCTTTTCCGATGTCCGCGGTCGGATAGGCGATTCCGGCGAGATCGGGTATGAGCCGTCCGATTGTCGTCAGCCGGTCGAAGCCCATTATGCCGACGTCCTTTCCGATGAGCGGCAGACAGTCGACCGTGTAGGCGTCGCTCGGACAGATCAGCGCGGTCTTTTTTTCATGTCCGGTCGAGCCGGAAGACAGCTTATCCAGGAACTCACGATAGGTCTTGCGGTCTTCTATCATGGTGTATTCCCTGCCGCGCGCCGCGTCGAGAAAGCCATCCCGCCGCATGATCTGCGCCGTGAGGTTCTCCCGTCCGAGCTTTTCGAGCACCGGAGCTGTATAGATGAGTTTTTCATATCCGCGCGAGAGTACGAATTCAGTGCCCTGCCGCATAGCCTCGTAGTCGTCGATTCCGATGAACGGAACTCCCTCGACGCGGTTCGCGACGGTGACGACCGGAACTCCGGTCTTCATTATATTGAGGTAATAATCCGGCTCGGAGATGACCGGGAAGACGATCAGCCCGGCGAGATTCATCGAACGCATGCGCTCGACGCACCCGCGCTCACGCTCCGGCGAGTAGTTAGACAGCATTATAAGTGTCGAGTAGCCGCGCGCCGACGCCTCGGACTCTATCGCGGTCATCATGGTCGTGACGAACTCGGTTTTGAGATCGGTCATGATTACGCCGATGAGATTCGGCTTTCCGAGCGACAGCGATATGGCGCTCTGGTTCTTGACGAAGCCGTATTCAGCGGCGGTGTCGAGTATTTTCTTTTTGGTCCCGGGATTGATGCCTCCGCGGTCGTTGATCGCGCGGTCGATCGTCCCGATTGATACCCCGCAGAGTCTCGCGAGGTCTTTGACGGTGATTCTGCCCATTTTGCACTCCTGAATTTTTTCATGATATAATCATACCACATTCCGGGAAAAAAGTCAACCGGATTTTTTTCAAAAGGGGTTGACAGAAAGTAAATAATATGCTATAATTTGTGTACGTACACGAATTCAGGCACGAAAGGAATTTTTCACATGCGCACCACATTCGAAGCACAATCCACAAACGAAATCTCATTTCCCTTAGGCGGCATAGGCACGGGCTCGGTAGGGCTCGCCGGAAACGGGCGGCTCATCGACTGGGAGATTTTCGGCAAGGCAAACAAGGGCTCGGTCAACGGTCACACGCACTTCGCGGTCAAGGCTGAACGCGGCGGCAGACTTATCGACGCGCGAGTCGTCTGCGGCGACATTTACAAGAACCTCGCCGGTCAGACCGGGCTCGATTTCGGCACGGGACTCTCAAACACCTCGATGCAGGGCTTCCCGCACTTCAGAAGCTGCAAGTTCACCGGCGAATTCCCGCTCGCCTCGCTCGACCTCTCCGACCCCGACGCCGCGATGAGCGCAAAGCTCTCAGCCTTCAACCCCTTCATCCCGCACAATTCGAAGGACTCGAGCATTCCGGCGGCTTTCTTTGAGCTCGAGGTGACGAACAGGGCGGATGAAACGCTCGATTTCTCGGTCGCCGCCTCGCTCGCGAATCCTTCCGAAAAGTCGGTCAACCGCTTCTTTGACGATGGCTTCAAG
>CAKSOR010000024.1 GCA_934477985.1 uncultured Eubacteriales bacterium | reverse complement strand
GATGAGCGCCTACGAGGTGACCGACGCGGTTTATGGCGCGGGGACACGGCTCACTCTGCTCGACCCGTCGGTATCGGTCTGGAAGGACAGGACTCTGCGGACAAGGGAGTCGGTCGCTTATACCCGCGTCCCGAACGAGAAGTACGGCGGATACACGACCGAGAGCCATACAGTCTATGTCGAACGCCCGCTCGTCGAGGTCTACATGGATTACATCCTGGTCGACAACGGCACAACGACGGCGCTGCTCGACAACACCGGAAAGATTCTTTACACTGACTTCGACACAGAGTATTACGTTCCCGCTTATACGCGCGGCTCGGACGGCAGGGCGCAGTTCAGGGCGCTCGTCCAGCCGACGACGAAATACGGTAAGGCGGTTACCCGCTATTTCGAGATCGACGATAACGGCGAGCTGGTCGCCAGCGATTATAACGACGCCGCCGAGAACCGCGGGCTGTATTGCAACTACCCGAGCTATTTCGGGCTGAGCGACTCTGATTATAAGAGTTCATACCGCGACGGTTCGTTCGGATACGCGCGCGGAAGCGCCGGAGTGCTCTCGGGTTACCGCTACACGAACGCCTTCCAGTTCAGCGAAGGGCTCGCGGCTACGACAAAGACCGACGACGTGCTCGGAGTCGATATTCTCTCGTATGTCGACACGCGCTTCACGAACAAGATAACCGGCTCGTCGTCGGGCTGGAATCACGGTCCGTACTACAATCTCTCGGGACGCAGGGTCTCGTCGGTTTACAGACTTCCCGACACGCGCGGCACTGAGTCGCTCGGATTCATCTACTTCGACCACGGACTCGTCCGGATAAGGCGTCAGGAGTACGACTATTATCACACCTTCGACTCGCTCGCGTATGAGTATCACGGACATTACGTGCTCTGCTGCACCGACGAGGATCTCGTGATGAAGATAGACGGAACGCTCTGGGACGTGCCGGGCGGATACACCGTCAAGGCGTACTCGGACGGCGTTTTTCTGCTCGAGAAGGACGGGCTGTACGGCTTCATGGACTACACCGGGAAATGGATAGCGCAGCCGGTGTACGACTATGCCGAGCCCTTCAACGAGGGTCTGGCGGTCATCGGTTCGGACGGCAGGCGCGGGATGATTGACACGGACGGAAGATTCGCGGTGCCGATGGTGTTCGGCTATATCCAGACCTGCTCTGGCGGTGTGATCGCCGCGTGGGACGAGGCTAACGGCTGGAATCTGCTCAATAAGGTTAAATGACAGCGCGATTAAAAGCCGCCTGAAGGCTCGCGGGAAATTCTCTTTAATGAAAATCAGGCGGGCGCCAACGAGAAACCGGTTTCTGACTTGGTTCAGTCGCATACACACAGCCGCTGATCCGGCGGAAAGCAACGGCGGCTTTTCTGAACTCCGCCGGGAATTTATATATGTTTTGGAATAACTATGATCAAAGAATATAACGCGGGCGAGGTCGACGTCGCGGTCATCGGAGCGGGGCACGCGGGCATTGAAGCCGCGCTCGCTTCGGCGCGGCTCGGGCTCTCGACCGCACTTTTCACGATAAATCTCGACGCGGTCGGGAACATGCCCTGCAATCCGTCGATCGGAGGAACAGGCAAGGGACATCTCGTCTATGAGATCGATGCGCTTGGCGGCGAGATGGGACGCGCGGCTGATAAGGTGATGCTACAGAGCAGGGTGCTCAATCTCGGCAAGGGCGCGGCTGTTCACTCGAAGCGCATTCAGGCCGACCGCCAGAAATACCGCACATTAATGAAGAAAACAATCGAGCGGACACCGAATCTGAAGCTGATTCAGGCTGAGGTGACCGATATACACACCTCTGTGGAAAACGGCGTGAAGAAGATCGACTCGATCGTGACGAAGCTCGGCGCTTGCTGGAAGTGCAAAGCGGCGGTGATCTGCTCGGGGACATATCTCAACGGTCGGGTGATTGTCGGCGAGGTGGCTTACTCGTCCGGACCTGACGGAATGCTCCCGGCGACCGAGCTCACATCGGCTCTGAAGCGCGAGGGCGTTGAGATGATGCGATTCAAGACCGGGACACCGGCGCGGGTGCATAAGAGTTCGATAGATTTCTCGAAGCTCGAGTTGCAGCCGGGCGATGATTATGTCGACCCGTTCTCGGTCGACTCGGACAGGGAAGAGCTGAACCGCCGTGTGCAGACGCCCTGCCACATTGTCTACACGACGAAAAAGACGCACGAGATAATCCGCGCGAACATGTCGCGCTCGCCGCTCTATTCGGGCATGATCGAGGGGATCGGACCGAGATACTGCCCGTCGATCGAGGACAAGGTGGTGCGGTTCGCGGACAAGGAGCGGCATCAGCTGTTTATCGAGCCGATGGGCGAGGACACCGAGGAGATGTATATACAGGGCTTCTCGTCGAGTCTTCCGGAGGAGGTTCAGATGCAGATGCTGCACAGTCTGCCGGGCTTTGAGCACGCGCAGGTGATGCGGACGGCGTACGCGATCGAGTATGACTGCATCGACCCGACTCAGCTACGTCCGACGCTCGGGTTCAAGGCGATCAAGGGGCTTTACGGCGCGGGGCAGTTCAACGGCACCTCGGGCTACGAGGAAGCCGCGGCTCAGGGGCTCGTCGCCGGGATAAACGCGGCGCTGGCGGTCAAGGGCGAGGAGGAGATGATTCTCCCGCGGCAGTCGTCGTACATCGGGACGCTGATCGACGACCTTGTGACCAAGGGAACGAAAGAGCCGTACCGGATCATGACATCGCGTTCGGAGTACCGGCTTCTGCTGCGCCAGGATAACGCGGCAGAGCGGCTTACGCCGATAGGTCGGAGAGTCGGGCTGATAACCGACGACCGCTGGGCGGGATTCTGTGCCGAGCGTGAGCAGGTGGACGCCGAGGTCGCACGGGTAAACGCGATGACGGTCTCGCCTGGCGGGACGCTTGATAAGATACTCGGGGAGAATGGCTCGACGGCGGTAACGACCGGAGTCAAGTTAGCCGAGCTGATACGGAGACCCGAGCTGAGCTACGCGAAGTTAGCGGCGGTTGATCCCGACCGTCCGGAGCTTTCGCACCGGGTAAAGGAGCAGGTCGAGGTCAAGATAAAGTACGAGGGGTATATAAAGCGGCAGCTCGCCGAGGTGGCGCGCGCCGAGAAGCTCGAGTCAAAGCGGCTTCCCGTGCCTTTTGACTACTCGTCGGTACACGGAATCCGCATCGAGGCGGCTCAGAAGCTGAACAAGCTCCAGCCCGAGAGCATCGGGCAGGCTTCGCGCATCAGCGGAGTCTCACCCGCCGACATATCGGTTCTGTTGATTCTTTTCGGATAAGCGTCTGCTCCCGCCCCCGCACGCCCTTACGGGCGTGCGGGGGACAGCGCCGCGCGCTAGGCGCGCGGCGCTGCGCAGGCAGCACACTCCGTGTGCTGTCCGCCTCGCTGCCCGCGAGGCGGACGGGCGCGAAGCGCCCGCCTGCGAGCCGCGCCGCAGGCGCGGCTCCCGGCGGCGCAGCCGCCGGGGCATTTGATCGCGGCGCATGCCGCGATCAAATGCGGGCACGGCGCGCTATGGCGCGCCGGGCCGCGCAGGCGGCACACTCCGTGTGCCGGTCGCCTCGCGGGCAGCGAGGCGACCGGGCGCGAAAGCGCCCGCCTGCGCCGCGCCCTGCGGGCGCGGACGCACCGATTCCGCGCAACGCGCGGAATCGGTGCGCAGCCTCCGGCGCAAGCGCCGGAGGCTGACCGCTCGCGCTCAAAGCGCGAGCGCGGCAAGCCACAGACAAATTACCAAACCAGCCACTCAATCCTCCACGAAAGAAGGCAGACATGTTCACCGAACGCTTCAAAGAAATACTGACGGCAAATAACCTCGGAAGATTCGCGACCGATGAGCTCGCCGAACGCTTCAAAGCGCTGACCGACCGCATGCTCGAAGTCAACGCCCACATGAACCTCACCGCGATAACCGACGAGGACGGCGTGATACTCAAGCACTACGCCGATTCACTGGTCATCGCCGACATCATCCCGGAGGGCGCTTCGGTCATTGACGTCGGCTGCGGAGCCGGATTTCCGTCCCTTCCGCTCGCCATCGCCCGCCCTGACCTTAAGATCACCGCCCTCGATTCTACCGCCAAACGCGTAAACTACATCGCCGAGACGGCGGAAATACTCGGACTTACCAATATTTCCGCCGTCGCCGCCCGCGCCGAGGAAGCCGCCTCAAAGCCCGCTATACGCGAAAGGTTCGATATTTCCTGCGCACGCGCTGTCGCGAGATTCTCCGCGCTCTGCGAGCTCTGCCTGCCTTTTGTCAGAACCGGCGGCGAATTCCTCGCCCTGAAGGGACACTCCGAAGACGAGGTCAGCGAAGCCTCAAATGCAATAAAGAAACTCGGCGGAGTTCTGATCTCGTCGACGAGCTACAATATTTCGCTCCCGGGCGGCGAGAACAATCCCCGCTCGCTTGTCCGCGTAAAAAAGAATTCCCGGACACCGGAAATTTATCCGCGAAATTGGTCACAAATCTCCAAAAAGCCGCTTTGAACGGCTTTTTTTGATACTCGCTGCGGCCGAATCCAACCCTTCACGCGCAATTTTCCGGTATTCTCCGATTTGTCGACGCGGGACACTATTTTTCTCTATCGAGGATTCAACATTCTTTTCGCGCTCTTTGTGGTATCATATTGTCACCTCAAAAATAAGGAGATAAAAAAATGACCACTTTATTCCGCAACTCAAAAAAGGAAAGAGAACTCGAAGCCGAACGCACTCGTCTCGACCGCCGCAGCCGCGAGCTCGATGAACGCGAGAGCTCCCTGAAAGCCGAAAAGGCACTCGCTGCAAGCGAACTCGAACGCGCTGAAAAAGAACGCGCTGACGCCGCTGAACGCGACAAGTACGGCCGCATCCACAACATCCCGACCGACAAGATCATCCCAAACCCCGCTCAACCCCGCAAACAATTCGAGGACGACTCGATAATCCGTCTCGCCGACAGCATCCGCCGATGCGGCATCCTTCAGCCACTGACCGTCCGCCGCCTCGACGGCGGACTCTACGAGATCGTCGCCGGTGAACGCCGCCTGAGAGCCGCCAAACTGCTCCGCCTCGCGACCGTCCCGTGCCTGCTCGTCGACGTCGACAGCAAAAAATCCGCCGAGCTCGCGATAATCGAGAATATCCAGCGCGAAAACCTCAACATCTTCGAGCAGGCGTCATCGATCGCAGCTCTGATCGACATCTACCATCTGACCCAGGACGAGGCGGCAAAGCAGCTCTCGGTCAGCCAGTCCTTCGTCGCGAACAAGCTGCGGATCCTCCGTCTGACCGCCCCGGAGCGCGAGAAAATCCTTGGTTACAATCTCACTGAGCGTCACGCGCGCGCCCTGCTGAAGGTCGACTCAGTCGAACAGCGCCTGCGGATAATCGACTACATAGCCCGCCGCGGACTCAATGTTGCGACGACCGAGAGCTACATCGATCGCTTCATCTCTGAGGAAGCCGAGGCGAAAGCCGCCAAAGCCCCGCGCCGCATCGTCCTCAAGGACATCCGGATATTCTACAACTCGATCGACCGTGCGGTTGACATCGTCCGCCAGGCGGGAATCGACATCGAGAGCGAGCGCGAGGAAGGCGACGACGAGGCGGTCGTCACGATCAGGATAAAAAAGAAATGCCCGCACCAGCAGACACCGACACCGGTGCGCGTGACATCCGGCGCGCTCCAACCGTGCGAGCCATTGCCGATCGGCGGATGACTCCAGGCGAGCTTCGGGAATGTGCGTGAGACGCGCGGCGCCAGGCGAATCCATTTACCCCAACGACGATGCACCGGATGTAAGCAGGCTTTTGGCAAATTCCAGCTCATGTAAAAACTGGTGACAAGCGCGAGATGTGTGCCGTCGGACAAGTGCAATTACCCAACCGGCTGTGAACTACGTCTGTCAACCTGTGTCAGGCATTGGCTTTCTCCAGTCTGCGGCAGCAAGTGAGGCGCGGACAAGCTCCTCATGCATTAGAGGCGGTCTTCGTTCAGGTCAATGCTGTTATCCGGATAGCGGGTGACCGCGCATGCCCACCTGACGCCGACAGCCACCTGAACTGTGGAAATCCGCGGTGCGGTTGAGCATCTCATGCGCGGTATGCAGATTCACCCGGGCGGGCAAAAATCAGTGATTGGCTGCGCATGTCGACCTGGTGCTGAGACTGACACCCTGCCGCGCGAGCCGCCGCGATTGGCAGGCAATCCGGTATGCCGCTCGGACGGGTGGGTTTCGTGTGGCAAGCTGATTATCCGGGCGCGGCAGACTTCGCGTGCGCCACCAGATTGGCAATGACTGACGTATATCACCGTCTGGTAGTCGGGTATTGAACGCAGCCGAGGATGGCGGAAATTCCACATCAGTAAATAGTCGACCTGAAGTTGATATGGAGTGCCGCTGATTCGTAATCAGCTGCACCAGCATGGTTTTGCCGTGCCTTCAAGCTGAAACGAACGACCGGCGGCTTGCCGTCCGGCTCGCGCGCTTTGCGGAATTCTCCATAGTCCGGATGCCGCATGTATGTCTCGACATATGTAGTTTTATTCTGAAATTGTTTTCGCGAGTCTTCACGTCAATAGTCTCCGCCTCCCATGTCATGTTTCACGTGAAACATTATCCGACACACTTCGTCTGACAACGGGTCGATTCTGCCCTTTTCGGAATTTTTCGGTAATTTTTTTCATTACTTCCGATTTGTTTTCAATATATGTCTTGACATTTGCCGTATTTCTTGGTATAATATACTATACTCGTTCGATGCCCCTGCCGCGATGCCCTGAACCGGTCTGTCCGTCGGCACACAGCGGGAGGATTGAACAACCTCAGCTCACTCTCTGTTCGTGTCGCCGGTCGGCGGCATCGACAGTTCTGATCTTTCCGGAGGCACGGCAAATGGCTTTTACTATCTCTCTCGCAAATCAAAAGGGCGGCGTGGGCAAGACCACTTCCGCGGTAAATATCGCGGCGGCGATCGGCGCGCTCGACAAGCGCGTACTCCTCGTAGATCTCGATCCGCAGGGCAATTCCACCAGCGGTGTCGGCGTTCAGCGCAGAACCGTCAAGGTCTCTACATATGACGTCATAATCGGAAACGCGAAAGCCAGTGAGGCTGTTGTAGACACGGGGTTCAGGAACCTCTCGCTGATGCCGTCGCAGATCGCGCTCGCCGGGGCGGAATTCGAGCTGATCGAGCTTGAGCGCCGCGAGCTTCTGTTCCGCGACGCGCTCAGTGAGATTGAGAGCGACTTTGATTATATATTCATCGACTGCCCGCCATCGCTCGGGATACTCTCGATAAACGCGCTCGCCGCGAGCCAAGGGGTTATCATCCCGATGCAATGCGAGTTCTACTCGCTCGAGGGGCTGTCGCAGCTGATGCTGACGATAAAGAATGTCAAGAAGCTGTACAACCCGTCTCTCGAGATCACAGGCATACTCATCACCATGTTCAACGGCAGGCTGAATCTCTCGGCGCAGGTGCTTGACGAGGTCAAGAAGTACTACGCGGACAAGCTGTTCTCAACGTCTATAGTACGGAATGTCAAGCTCTCGGAAGCGCCCAGCTTCGGCGAGCCGATCATCTACTACGACAAGGGGTCGAAGGGGGCGCGCGCCTACATAGACGTGGCGAAAGAAATACTCGAGCGCACTTGATACGCCCGATCTTCAGGAGAAAACAATGACAAAGAAAAAGGGACTCGGGCGGGGAATGGAAGCGATCTTCCTCGACAACTCGCCGACTGGGTCCGACAAGGTAACGACGCTGCGCGTGTCGGAGATCGAGCCGAGGCGTTCACAGCCGCGAAAGAATTTTGACGCGGAGGCGCTCTCGCAGCTTGCCGACTCGATAGCGGCGAACGGAATCATACAGCCGATCGTTGTCAGGTCAAGCGGCGACACGGGATTCTACCAGATAATCGCAGGTGAGCGCCGATGGCGGGCGGCGAAGCAGGCGGGGCTGTCCGAGGTGCCGGTGATCATTTTAGACGCCGACGACCGGAAAGCCGCCGAATACGCTTTGATTGAGAACATTCAGCGTGAGGATCTGAATCCGATGGAGGAAGCCGCCGGGTTCAGGTCGCTGATTGAGGATTACTCGCTGACTCAGGAGGAGGCGGCAAGGCAGGTCGGACGCAGCCGTGCGGCTGTGACGAACTCGCTGAGGCTGTTAGAGCTTCCGGATGGAGTGCAGGATCTGATCACGGCGGGGCTGTTGTCGGCGGGGCACGCGCGTGCGCTGCTCGGCTTGGTTGACAGGACGAGGATATACGAGGTTGCCGACAAGGTGACGCAGAACGCGCTGTCGGTGCGGGCAACTGAGGAGCTTGTAAGGAACATCAATTCTGGAAAGCACGAAAAGCCGCCGAAGAATGAGGTCGAGGAGAGCTACTATCACTCGCTCGAGGAGAAGATCTCGTCGTCGCTCGGCTGCAAGGTGACTATTAACCGCGGTAAGCGGAGAAAATCGGTCTCGATCTCGTACAAGTCGGTCGAGGAGCTTGAGGCACTCATTGACAGGCTGACACGCGGGTGAGGAGCGCGCCGCAGGCGGCGCGAAGCGCCGTCGCCCTCGCCCCGCGAGGTCGATGAGGAGCGCAAGCGACTCACCTACGTTCGCCGCGGCGATACGCCGCGGCGAATCGCGGAACGGCGCGGCATCGCGCCGTTCCGCGCGGACGCGCGATGAGGTAACGCCCGCGTTGCGCAGGCGGCGCCATGCGCCGTCGACCTCGCCCCGCGAGGTCGACGAGGAGCGCAAGCGACTCGCCTGCGTCAGCTTGGGCGCTCAAGCGCCCCGGCTGACCCCTGGCGCGGCTCAGCCGCGCCAGGGCTGCCACTGACGATTCGCGCGAAAAGATTTTGCCGCTGAAGCGAACTGCGAAAGTTCCGCGGCGCGCCGGATCTGATGCTGCCGCGCGTTGGGTTGAGGTTGGTACGCGCTAAATAAATGATCCAATTTTGAAATCAATTTCAAGGAGATATAAAATGTTAGACATCAAATACATCAAGGAAAATCCCGATGACGTGATCGAAAGACTCGCCAGAAAGGGCAAGGACGCTAAGGACGACATCGCGAAGATCCTCGGGCTCGACGCGAAGCGCCGCGCTATGATCTCGGAGAACGAGGCTCTCAAGGCTGAGCAGAACAAGGTTTCGAAGTCGATTCCGGCTCTCAAGAAGGCTGGTCAGGACGTCGCTCCGATTTTCGCTCAGATGAAGGAGCTCTCCGACAAGGTCAAGGACAACGACGCGAAGCTCAAGGACGTCGAGGCTGAGTACACCAACCTTATGCTCGGTCTTCCGAACCTTCCCGATCCCGACCTCAAGCCCGGCGAGAAGGAAAACAACGAGCCGATCAGATATTTCGGCGAGCCGCACAAGTTTGATTTCCCGGCTAAGCATCACGTCGATCTCTGCACTGAGCTCGGTCTGATCGACTACGACCGCGGAACTAAGCTTGCCGGAAGCGGATTCTGGATCTACAAAGGCATGGGCGCGCGTCTTGAGTGGGCTCTGCTCAATTACTTCATCGACTGCCATATCGCGGACGGATATGAGTTCATCCTGCCGCCGCACATGCTTGAGTACCAGTGCGGTCTGACCGCGGGTCAGTTCCCGAAGTTCGCCGACGAGGTCTACAAGATCGAGAACCCGACCGACGACCGCGTTCACTACATGCTTCCGACCGCCGAAGCGGCTCTCGCGAGCATCTACCGTGACGAGATTCTCTCGGAGGCTGATCTGCCGAAGAAGTTCTTCTCGTACACTCCCTGCTTCAGACGCGAGGCTGGTTCATACCGTTCGGATGAGCGCGGAATGGTCCGCGGACATCAGTTCAACAAGGTTGAGATGTTCCAGTACACGAAGCCGGAGGATTCCGACGCGGCGTTCGAGGAGCTTGTCACAAAGGCTGAGAATCTCGTCAAGGGACTCGGCTTCCACTTCCGCACCGTCAAGCTCGCGGCGGGAGACTGCTCGGCTTCGATGGCGCGCACCTACGACATCGAGATCAACATTCCGTCGATGAACGGCTACAAGGAGGTTTCGTCTGTCTCGAACGCGCGCGATTATCAGGCACGCCGCGGTCAGATCAGATTCAAGAGGGAGGCTACCGGCAAGACCGAGTATGTTCACACGCTGAACGGTTCGGGACTCGCTACCTCGCGTATCTTCCCGGCAATGGTCGAGCAGAATCAGCTCGCCGACGGCTCGGTTGTTGTTCCCGAGGTGCTTCGCAAGTATCTCGGCGGCATCGAGGTCATTCACCCGGTCAAAAAGTAAACTCATGTCCGGGCATGAGCGCTGACCCTGACGGTCGGCGGTGTATCCTCGGAATCTCCGGAGCGGGCATTGGCGCGAGCCGAGGCTCATACGGGTAATCCGAGGATTCCGGGCACGGATGGCGGATGGTTGAGATTCCGCGGAATGCCGGGTGATTCCGACGCGGCTCGTTCTGAGATTTTCCGGGTGTAACAGTGAGTTCACTGCGCGGGTGTCGAAGCACACAGCGTTCGGGTGACTCCGGATTCGTCGATACGGGTGTGCATGTTCCTGCGCATAATTCAGTCTGCCGGGAGACTCACGCCACGACGCTCTCGGATTATTCGGTTGCTCTTGGCGTGTAGAAATGCGCGGAATCTCTGCCGCGAAACTCTCGGGGATTTGAGCACATTTGTGCGCGCGTCTCGGGCGGTGTTTACTCCGCAATGCGGCGAGTATACACGAAAACCCGACCGCTTCCGGCGGTTCTGACGAGTCTTCAAAGGCGATTTCCGCCATTTGATCCGCTCGACACGGTTCTGACGCCGCGGGTTGATTCGCCGCTCGAACGGAACTCTCAAGCCGGCTCAGGGCGCGGCGCTTGGCGGTATGTTCGGAATACCCGGTTGCGGGATTGCGCCGTGGCAGGCGTGGTCTGCCAATCCGGAATGCTCCTGAGCGGTCGCCGCGAACCGCTGCCGCGCACAAGTTCTGAAGAAAACAACTCTCAGTGATAAGATACTGAAAAATTCAGACACACCGGGTACTTCCCGGGAAATATATCCGGCTCTCTGCCGAGGAAAACAGGAGGGTAACTATGGATTTTTTCAAGGATTTTTTCGAAGCGCTCAAAAATGACATAGGCAAGATCTGCGGTGAGACAATCCCGCTCGGCGACAATCCGATAACTACCCTCAATATCGTCATCTGGTCGCTCTATATCGGATTTCTGATCGGCATCGCGATCACAGTGTCAAACCGGCTGGTCTTAGGCGGGCTTATAAAGAAGCTGGTCGACCGCAAGGCGAACACCGAAGGCGGCGCACTGACGATCGGCGAGATCGGTTGTTCAAACTTTCTTGTGAGAACGGCGCTTCGCAGCGGCGGAACGCTCAGGCGGATCGTCCGGATGGTCGGGGACACCGAGGAGAAGCGCAGGCGCGAGGATTTCTCGAAGGCGAGATTCTACATTCCGGAGGAGAATGTCAGGCGCGCTGAGGTCATTTACGGGCTGAACGGAACGAGCCTGGCGTCGATACTCTTATCGGTATTCGCCTTTCTCGTGGTGGTTTTCCTGTCGTTCGTCATCGTGCCGAATCTCATCGGAATGCTATCGAACTTCATCGCGGGCATTACGCCTCAAAGCAATATTCTGTGATAATCGAAAGGTCACGCAGTCAAAATGGATTACAACAAAACTCCAAAACGCGCAAAAAAGCATCGCAGCTTTGCCGCGATACTTCTGATGATACTGATAATCGCCGCGATCGCGGTCGGGATCATCGCCGCCGGGATCTACTTCTCGGGAATACGTTACATTTCGGTCAACACCGAGGACGGCGGAACGGTGAAGTTCTTCGGCAGGGTCGATTCGAGCGGCGTTCCGCAGACCGGCAAGCTGTATTACTCGAGCGGGGTGACCGCCGAGGTTGACATGGCAGCCGGGAAGATAACATACTCAAACGGCGACGTTTACGAGGGCGGGCTTGCCGAGCTCCGGCGCAATGGAAAGGGCAAGCTGGTTTACGCCTCGGGCGATGTCTACGAGGGTGATTTTGTGCTCGACCAGATCACCGGGCAGGGGAAGTACAGCTTCTCGAACGGCGACGTCTATGAAGGCGGGCTTGAGAACGGGCTCAAGCAGGGCACAGGCACATACACGTGGGCTGACGGGTCGGTCTACACTGGTGAGTACAATGACGATCTCAAGAACGGGACGGGCAAGTACACGTGGGCTGACGGGTCTTCGTATGAAGGAACTTATGTGAACGATCTCAAGGAGGGGCAGGGCGTTTACGTCTATGTGAACGGCGACCGCTACTCCGGCAGCTTCTCGAACGATCTGCGGAATGGGACGGGTGTATACGCCTGGGCCAACGGTGAGATCTACGAGGGCGAGTTCGTCGACAACAAGATGTCCGGAAAGGGCAAGTATTCGTGGCCGAGCGGGCGCGAGTACGAGGGTTACTTTGAGAACGGCAAGATCGTTCAGACTGAGGACACCGCGGCCTGATTGGTTTCAGGGACAAAAAAATTACCGGAAGAGTTTTCTCTTCCGGTTTTCTTTTTTCAGAGGTTGTTATTAACGGTGAGCTTTATCAGGAGGTCGATGTCGTCGGGCTGGATTTTTGCGGGGTAAGCGGCTTTATTGCGGACGGTCGCGCCGCACTTTTCGCATTTATAGACGATTATATAGCCTTTCTTGGGGTCGGGGAGGACCTGGACGGGGCGGAGGAGTCCTAAGCAGTCGTTGGCGCGGTCGCCGGGGTTTATGTCGACGTGGATTGAGCAAAGGCATTTGGGGCAATGGTCGCGGGAGGTCACGCCGAGTGGTTTGACCTCGAAGCCGCAGTTTTGACAGATGAAGCCGTTATCGTTTTTCTGAAAGCGTTTTTCTTCCATAAAATTCCTCTTTTTTTGCAGAATGTTTGGGCGCTGATCGGGTAAAATAGTGGTGATCAAACCGAAAGGACGGATTTGCAAATGAAAACAAGTATAAAGAGATTATCAGCGGTGTTTGCCGCCGCGCTGATCACGCTTATGCTCGTCATTCCGACGGGCGCGACAATGGCTCCGGGGATAGCGGGCGGTGGCGCGATGGGCGCGTCAGACGACACGGCGACCACCAACACCACGGCGGGTTCAAGTGGGACAACGAGCGGCGGGAATGATGTCGGTGTCGTCACGAGCGGCGCTGAGGTTGGTGATGTGAACAACGGAATCGTTACGGATGTCGATCCGGGTGTGAAGCCGGGCGATCCGGAGGGCGGGATTGTCAGCGGGACTGACACTACCACGGCGACCGAGACTACCAAGAGGGCTGAGACTACGGCGACTGCCACTTCCTCAGCTGAGACAACTTCGGCGGTCGACGATTCCTCCTCAGGCATGGGGAATGTCTGGGGAATTGTTATCGCGATAATCATTATTCTCGCGATTGTACTGCTTTTGTTCGCGTTCATTCCAAAGAAGAAGTGACGGGGAAGCCGCAGGCGGCACGAAGTGCCGTCGACCTCGCCCCGCGAGGTCGATGAGGAGCGGAGCGACTCACCTGCGTTCGCCGCGGCGCTACGCCGCGGCGAATCGCTGAACGGCGCGGCATCGCGCCGTTCAGCGCGGACTCTCGATGAGTGATCGGCTACGCCCGCAGGCGGCACGCAGTGCCGTCGACCTCGCCCCGCGTGGTCGATGGGGAGCATAAGC
>CAKSOR010000023.1 GCA_934477985.1 uncultured Eubacteriales bacterium | reverse complement strand
ATGCGCTCCGAGCTCTGTGTCCGCGATTCAACTATGCGCAAAAGGAAGGAAACAAAATGAAAAAAACGGCGCTTATAACCGGCGCGGGTATGGGCATCGGTCGCGCGATCGCGCTCGAGCTAGCGAAGGAAGGCTATGATATAGCGATTCACTACGGAAGCAGCGCGGACTCGGCGCTCGCGGCGGCGAAAGAAGCCGAAAGCTACGGCGTCAGAGCCGCTGTCATTCAGGCAGACCTGACGTCAAAATCCGGAGTCGACGAACTCTTCGCGAAGTTCAGCGAAAATTTCGAGCGTCTCGACCTCTTTGTAAACAACGCCGGTGTCACCAAAACCGCCGACTTCACCGAACTCCCGGAATCCGACCTCGATCTGATGACCGACCTCGACCTCAAGGGTTCGTACTACTGCATAGCCGCGGCGTCGGAACTCATGAAGGCAAGCGGCGGTTCTATAGTTGTAATCTCATCGAACAACGCGCATATGAACACACCGCGCGCCGCCGCGTATGCCGCGGTCAAGGCAGGACTCTCGCATCTTTCGCGCCACGCCGCCGTCGAGCTCGCGAGGTACAGAATCAGGGTCAACACGATTTCGCCCGGCTGGACCGACACGAAAAGCCCGCGCCTCTCGCCTAAGGAGTCCACATATTATAAGATTCCGCTGAAGCGCTGGGTCGAGCCGTCAGAGATCGGCAGAACGGTGGTTTTCCTCGATTCGCCCGCCGCGGCGTCAATCACGGGCGCTGAGATCGTCATGGACGGCGGAGCGTCGCTGATGTCCGACCTGCCGGAGAAATACGGGCTCTGAGCACGATATTTTCAGACGCGAACAAAAGTCTCATCGGAGATCGGTGAGGCTTGTTTTTTTAAGGCAATACCATGGTTAATTCGATCCGGACAAGAATCTCGTTCTTCCCGGCGAGCTCTGCTCACGTCGATGAGTTCGGCTTTGCCTGAGCCATGAAAAACGCCGCTTGATTCCGCATAGCTTTTCCCTCATTAATTGTTTAGGATAAGCTGAATAATTTGGGTTTTCACGCGAAAAAGGCTTGGATTTGTGGGCTTTTTCGCGTGAAAACCCCATTTATTCAGCTTATCCATAACAGTGAATATTATATTGCAGTAATTCTGCCGATTCAAGCATAATTTGTTAATTATTTTGTATATGTGAGATGTTGACTTTTCCATATTTTTGTGATATAATGGTAAAGTCAGCAGAAATAACATCCGCGCGGCGCGGCGTCATATTAACCTGATTTTAATATCATATTGCCGCACGTTTATTTAACAATCTGTATACGCAAAATTCGCAATTATATGTTATAATATGTTATAATATATTGCAGCGTTGTTGCCTTCAATGGCAGACATCCGTACAGAGAGGACACTTTATGACAAAGGAAAAGAGAAAAGAAATACCGTCCGCAAAGGAGCGTGACCGCCTTGACTGAGAGACTCTGGTCGCTGCTCGCCGATTCGTTCTGGAAGATACTGATTCCGGGCTTCACCGCGACCATCCCGTTGACTGTCATCTCGTTCGCGCTCGCGCTGGTCATCGCGACCGTGACGGCGCTTATCCAGTTCGCGCATGTGCCGGTGCTGAAATCAATCGCGCGGTTCTACATCTGGATAATCCGCGGAACGCCGCTTTTGGTGCAGCTTTTCGTGATATTCTTCGGACTTCCGCGCGTCGGAATTGTGCTCAGCCCCTTCCCCGCCGCTATCATTGTTTTCGCGATCAACACCGGCGCTTACGACGCCGAGACAGTTCGCGCGGCACTTGAGTCCGTACCGCGCGGTCAGCTCGAGGCTGGCGAGTGCGTCGGAATGACCTACTGGCAGACGATGCGCCGCATAGTGCTTCCGCAGGCGATGCGCACCGCCTTCCCGTCGCTCTCGAACTCGCTCATCGCGCTCGTCAAGGACACCTCGCTCGCGGCGAACATCACGGTCACAGAGATGTTTATGACGACCCAGCGGATTGTCGCGCGTACATATGAGCCGCTGGCGCTCTACATCGAGGTAGGACTCATCTACCTGATGTTCTCAACGGTTCTCACCTGGCTTCAGGGCTGGGGCGAGAAAAAACTGAACGCCTATCAGAAACGCGAGGTGGTCTGAATGCTCGAGCTTCGCAGTATCAAAAAGAATTTCGGAGAGCTTGAGGTCCTCCGTGGAATCAATCTGTCGGTAAACCAGGGCGACGTCGTCGCGATATTGGGGCCCAGCGGTTCGGGCAAAACGACGCTGCTGCGCTGCGTCAACTTTCTCGAGAAAGCGAGCGACGGCAGAATGATCTTCGACGGCGATGACTTCGACCTCAGACATATATCGAAGAAGGACATCGCGAGAATACGCCGGAAGACCGCTTTTGTCTTCCAGAACTACAATCTGTTTTTGAACAAGACCGCGCTACAGAACGTCACCGAGGGACTGATCGTCGCCCGGAAAATGCCGAAGTCTCAGGCTGAGGAGATCGGGCGTCAGATGCTCCTGAAGGTCGGAATGGAGGATCGGAGCGATTATTACCCGAGTCAGCTCTCGGGCGGTCAGCAGCAGCGCGTCGCCATAGCGAGAGCGCTCGCGACAGATCCGGAGATAATCTATTTCGACGAGCCGACCTCGGCGCTCGACCCAGAGCTGACCGGCGAGGTGCTCGCTGTCATGCGCAAGCTCGCCGAGGAGGGCATGACGATGCTGGTCGTCACGCACGAAATGAGCTTCGCACGGAACGTCTCGAACAGAGTCGTCTTCATGGAGCACGGAGTCGTCGTCGAGGAAGGACCGTCGGCGCAGGTCTTCGAGTCCCCGCGCGAGGAGCGCACACGCGAATTTCTGAAAAATTTCACCGGCGCGGGTCTGCCCGCCGGCGAATAATAAATTTTCATCCAAGGAGAAAGAGTTATGAAAAAGAATCGCATCGCGGCGTCACTGCTCGCACTGACGCTCACAGGAACTTCCGCCATCGCCGGCTGCTCGTCGAAATCAGTCGACCAGCTCGAGCAGATCAAGGAAAAGGGTGAGATAATCATCGCGATGGAGGGCACATGGGCGCCCTGGACCTATCACGATGAAAACGACGAATTAGTCGGCTACGACGTCGAGGTCGGAAAGGCTATCGCCGAAAAGCTCGGAGTCACCGCGACCTTTGTCGAGGGCGAGTGGGATGGGCTTCTCGCCGGACTTTCAGCCGGACGCTATGACATAATGGTCAACGGAGTCGGCATCACGCCTGAACGCGAGGAATCCTACAATTTCTCGACGCCCTACGCCTACAACCGCACCGCGGTAATCGTCCGCGGGGATTACGACGGCATCAAGTCGATGTCCGACCTCAATGGAAAGAAGACCGCCAACACAATCTCGAGCACCTACGCGACCCAGGCAGAAGCCTACGGCGCGACGGTCACCGGCGTCGACGACCTCAACCAGACGATCGAGCTGCTCTTAGCCGACCGCATCGACGCGACGCTGAACGCCGAGGTTGTCTTCAACGACTACAAAAAAGTGCACCCTGAAGCGAACATCAAGATCGCGACCTTCTCGGACGATGTCGAGCGCGTCGCGATTCCGGTGCGAAAGAGCGACGAGACCAAGGCGCTGCTCGAGGCGATCAACAAAGCCCTCGACGAGCTCTCCGCGGACGGGACTCTCGGAAAGCTCTCAGAGAAATATTTCGGTCTGGATATTTCAAAGGACGCCTGAAGTGCCGGGCGTGGAAGCGAAGGCGCCAGAATCGAAAAACGCGCTCAGTGAATTGTCTCACACGCCGCGTGCCAGCTGCTGCCAGCCATATCAACAAAGACGTAAAATCACTTAAAACAGCTCTGCCGGACACCAAAAAACAGTGTCCGGCAGAGCTGTTTATTGTCAGAAAATCAGTCCGATAAGAAGACCAATCACCAGAGCGGCGACAAAAGCTCCGCCGATGATCAGCTTGATGTCCAATCTCGCGGCGATGATCGACATAAGATCAAGGCTCTTTACACCGATGGTTTTCTTGTCGTCAAGCGCCTTTTTCAGTTTTGCGATCTGTTCTTCGCAAGTCTGCTTCAACTTCACGGATTCTTCCTCATGATCGTGCTTCAACTTCGAAATCTCTTCATCATGATCATGTTTCATGCTCGAAGCTTCGATTTCAAGTCCCTCAATCCGCTTCAGATCCGACTCCTTCTCAGCCTTCAGCTGCTCCGCCACAGCAGCCGCCGATTTGCGAGCAGCCTCAGCTTCATCGGCGCGCGCTTTTTCGCTTTCGGCTTCTTTGCAAAGCCGCTCGCTCTGATCTGATACTTCTTTTATCCGCGCGTTCGCCGAATCGAGTTTTTCCTCGCATTCCTTGCGCTTCAGCTCGGATTCATTGAGTTTTGTCCTGACGTCCGCGATCTCCGCATCCTTCGACTCGACATTACGCTCCAATTCACCGATCTCAAGCCTTGCCTTGTCGAGCTCTTCCGTGGCACTCCGCGCCTCGGATTCAGCCAAATTCAGCCGCTCGCCAAGACTCTCGTTCTCGGCTTTCATCGCGTTACATTCAGAGCGGCTCGCCGTGAGCTCCGAATCTGTATTTTTCAGCTTTTCAGTAAGCGCGTCATTCTCGTCGCACTTCGTCGAATAATCCTTTTTGAGTGATCCGATCGCCTTTGTCAGGTCGGAGTTCTTCCCGCGCTCAGTTGTGTTCTCAATCTCGAGCTTCATGAGGTCACTCTTCAACTGTGAAACGACGCCGTTCAGCTCGCCGAGCTTTGAATTCAGCGCGTCATAGTCAGAAGTCTTGTCCTCAAGCTCTTTGCCGAGACATTCTATCTCGCCGCTGAGCTCTTCGGCGCGTGCAGTCAGTCCAGCCCTCTCTTTCTCGAGTGAGTCAATTCTCACTCCGCGCTCATTGTGCGCGGCACGTAACTTTTCAAGCTCGGATGTGAGCTGCTCTGCTTTTTTGTCAAGCGCGTCGAGCTTTATCTCATCTTCACCGCGCTGACGCTCCGCTCCGTCATTGTACGCCTTCCCGAACTGCCTTTCTATCGGCTCAATCAGCTTCGACTGATCCTTTACAAAATTAAAAAGGCAAAATCTCGCGGCTTTTTTGCTCTGCTCGTCACCGCGTCTGAGCGCGTCGAGGAGCATGCCCTCGAGGTTGACTCCATCCGGAAGCATGCGCGGGATCTCTTTTACGAACTGCTGTCTCGCTCGCGGGACGATACGGCATATATCGAGTCTGTTGAAATACCGTGCCAGTTCCTCTGGCGTGGAGCACTTCTCGACCTCTGTATCCGGAAACTCCGCCGCGAATCTCTCGGCTTCGCGGTAGACCTCAATCATCTTCGGAAGTATCTCCCGCGTGGATGACAATTCGCCCGAGCGTATCTTCGCGAACTGCGCTATCTGCTGCTCGCGGTCGGCGAATTCAATCCTGCTCCATTCTACAAAACTCTCGTCGCACTCGACGTCGCCGATGTAATCCTTATCGAAATTGAATACCGCGAATGGTTCGCTCGTCTCAAACTCCGATACATCGACGTCGCTGTCGACCACAATCAACCTTACATTGTTCGACTGGTCGCGGAACCGCTTGATCTGGTCGGTCTGGAGATAGGTTATAAATCCGACCTGACGTCTGAAATCGCCCGGCAGCATTGACATTATCTGCGCGATAATGTCCTTTGAATCGCGGTTGAAATCATTCCCTTCAGCAAGGCGGATGATGACGGTTTTTTCTCCGCACAATTTCTCGGCGACCGCTGAGACGAGAAATCTGCACCGATCGCTGATCTCTTTTACATAATCGGGGTCATATGTCGTCACCCTCTTCATAAACTGTTGTGAAGGTGCGCTGTGGCTCAGCAGATCGGTTATCTCGCTGTCCGTGCAGTATTTGGACGTGAACAGCTTGCAGATCAGCGTGTGCGAGTCAAGCGTGCTGTAATCCTCGATATAGTAATGAGCGTACCTGAACTCGCGCCCGCCGCTGTAAATGCCGCACTCGCCCCAGACTGCCGCCGCATCGCGTGTCGTTCCGCTCTCAATCGGAAGCGGACAGTAGAAGAAGGTGCGCGGAAGATCGTCAATGCCATGCTCGGTGTAGGCTTCACCGCGCTTGGTGTTCAGAAAGAGGTCGCGTATCTTCAAGAGAAAATTCGTGTAGTTAAGCGTGTGCAGCTTGTCGGTGAAAAGCCGTGTTGTGTCAGCGGACAGCTCACGCTGCTCGACATCCTTGTTGTCCCGCCCTAAAAGGCAGTAGAATCTGTTGATATTGTCGCTCATTCTTCTCTCCAATCCTTGGTTGCCGAAAGCAGCTTCTTTTCCATGCCGGCAAGTCCGAGCTTCTCGATAACAGTCATCATCATTCTCGAGCCCGCGTTATTTGAGTGGTCGCTTGTCCACCTGTCAAGCTTTGTCGGGTTTCTGAAAAGCGCACACACCGATCTCGCGAGCTCGGGTCTTGCCATCTTCGGCTCTTCCCGTGACCAGACGTCGCTGCACCTCAACTGATATTCGTAGACCACGTTCTTTCCGCGCTCCTCATCGAACTCGAGATATTTTATCTGGTCGACGCCGCAGACGCGCAGCAGCCACTCCATTATCGATTTTATGTTGAGCGGATTCGGCGAGTCAAGATATTCGTCGCTGTCAAATATTGTTCCGACACCGCTGTTTATGCCGTTCTGATCAGGCTTCAGGCGCAGATCGGACAGCTTTTTGACACTGCCCTCCGAACGTTCTTCACTTGTTGGATCAAATATGTACTCAACGCCGCATTCCGTTCGCTTCACGACATAAGACTGCCCGCTCAGGTTCTTCGGGACGGAATAATCGCGCCTGTCAGAGTCGGAGCTGACATAATACCGTCCGTCGCCTGTCAGATAGATCGTCTTTCCCTTGAACGCGTCGCGGAGCTTCGCGATTGATGGCATATTCCGTTCGTCTGGCTTTGGCTCGCAGCCATACGCCGACGACAGCGCGCAGGCAATGTAAGCGTCGTTCGAAACGTTGCTGAAGAACTGCGGATAGTCCCGCCGTATCTTCTCACTGCTCTTTTCAAAGAACGACTCAAAGCGTATCTCAGCCGCGACATTGTCAAGGTCGGCCGTAGTGTCGAAATTCTCGAAAGTATCTTCCTCGCAGTCGCATTTTGTCAGTGTCAGAAGCATCGGCGCGGCGTAGCGTCTTTCGCGGGTCTTGAGGTACTCGACAAATTCGCCGATCGACTGCGCCGCGAGTCCCTTTCCGTCATAGATCGAATTCTTCGGGTCAAGGCAGAGGACATAACACTTGCAGATGCGTATCATCTTGAAGTGATCGTTCGCCACGTTGCGGTCAAACCTTCCGCTCGCCATGTCGAAACACTCGCCGGATATATCGACAAGCGTGACCAGCTTGTCATTGCAGGCAACCGTCGCGTTGAAGCTGTTGCGTCCCTCAAGCTCGGTCTTCGGGAGTTCACGGTTCGACTCGTATGCCTTGATGCAGTTCTGTATCTCATCGCGCTTGTCGCCATCGACGAGCTTTCCGTTTGAAAGCAGCTTTGAAAGCAGCGCCGTTATCAGGCAGGTTTTTCCGGAGCCAGCCGCGCCTATGAAACCAATTGCTATGTGCTCGTTCTGCCACGCCATCGGCGGCACGGGAGCCCCCGCGTCATTGTGTCTTCCGCGCCAGCAGCCGACTTCGCCGCAGATCACCGGGATTCTCGGAAACTGCTCCTCGCCATTTCCGACTTTGTAGGTATAGCCAACCTTCGTCCCAGGCTTTCCCATCGCGCTCAGATTGACCTTGATCTGAAATACATACGGAACGGAATTGTTGTTCACGTCAAAAAATAAGCTCGACACGACCTGACAGAATTTGTCTATCTGCCCGCTTCCGAAGTCGCCGACCGCGTCAGACGCGCCGCACTTGTGAAGTATCTCATCTATGCGCTTGTTCTTCTCCTCATCGTCCGCTGTGATTTCAGCCTCCGCGGTGCCGTTCTCCGAGTCATTGCTTTCGCCGTAATCAAACTCATCGCTCCCGGCTCGGTGCTCCGAGTCGCCGTGGCGCGTGACGAGATAGCTCTTCATGTCGTCAGCCGTGATCGTCGCGAGCTCCGGAACATCACTTCTTTTCGCCACGATGTCCATGAAGGTCTCAAAACTGAGCGACGCCTTCATGAAAGAGCCTCCGTCGCTCGTGGGATCTTCAACGATGCCGCGGAGCTCCTCGGCGGTGAAGTAGATCGGTATGCTTCTCGAATTATCGTTCGCGTCGGCAATACCGAGCGCCTCGCTCAGGTCAAACAGTACAGGCGCGGTGTCGTCGCCGCTTTCCCCCTCGGGAATAAGTCTCCTGCCGCATCTGAGGCAGATATAATCGTATTGTAACTGCTGCATCATCTTTCTCCTAAATGATCCTGTCAGAAGATCGCGCGTGAGAGTATAGCGCTCAGATACCGGTCGGGACACAGCGCGCACCGTATCTCGTCCTGCGACGCGTTCTTTCCGAAAACGTATTCGTTCTTTGAAATATCCCCTGTAAACCTGATCGACAGACCGCCCTTTCGAAGCTCAAGATGACCTCCGTCGATCTCCATCGAAGGCTCAATCCTGAATTTCAGGACTCCTCCGGAATACTTCATACCAATGCTCAGAAGATTTCCTCCGCCCCTTTCAAGAGCGTCGCGCGACGAAAAGACTGTCTCTTCATCGCCATATCTGAGCTCAATTATCGCCAGAGCGGCGGGTTTCATCGTCGTAACCGAGAATTCACGCGCGCCGCGGCGTATCTCCTTGATCCTGTATGGCTCGACAAAGACCGACGACAGATCGATCTCGCGGTACTCCACCGCCGTTATCTCTTCGTCAACTGTAAAGGTGAACTCCTGCCCGGCTGTGTATTTCAGTTCTATCTTCATCTTGTTCTCCACTTTGTCCTGTCCGCCGCGAACTTCTCACACGCTGAAAATATCTCTCCGGCAGGAAAAGACGCTCACGCACACACCAAGGCACTTTTCTCTGTCAAGACGGCTGTCAACATACGATGGCATCCTCCTGAAAAACGCGCTGACCATTCTTCCGCATGGCGCTCCAGGCGCGCTGACATCGCAATAATACAGCTTCAGTATATTTTTCCCGATCAGAGTCGGTTTTAGATTATAAGGAATGTTCTTGTCAAGCGAACACTCATCCGAGCTCTCATCCACTTTCCGGACGAACTCCTCCTCGGATACATAGCTCGTGAGCCGGGTATCAGTCCTGCTGCGTTCAGACCGCGCGACAATCCGCTTTTCAAGCTCTTTCCAATCGGTCCCGCCACTTGCGACAGCGGCTCTGAGACATGACGCTGTCTTTTCATAGAGCAGACTTCTGAACCATTTTCTGACGTCACCGTCGTCAAGGACATTCTCTATCCGCTCTCTTATTTTCTTCCGGAGATCACCGCCGGCGCGTATACATGAGAAATACCCGCCGAGTGCCGGAGCTTCCGCGGTTTTATCGCTGACCGGACCGCCTGCTGACAACTCGGCAAGGTCACTCACAGTCATGCCGCTCCAGAGCGTTTTTGCTCTTCCAACCCCTTCGAACGGCGTCAGAACCTTCTCGTTCAGAACGCCGTCATACCAAACTTTAAGGCGTGCCGTGTCGACATTTTTCGCGACAATGGCAGACGCCTCCCTTTCGCACCACTCAGAAAGGAAGGCTGAGACGCTCGCTGAAACACTCTTAAGAAGCTCGTCAAGACTGTTGTCCCTGACACCGAATAACCCGCGGAATCCATTCAGTTTCTTCGGAATCGGCACGCAGTCCGTATCAAATTCACCTCTTGCGAGCGAACTTCTGAAGTCCATGGTGACCTCGTCGGAATCCGCGAGGCTGTCCGAAAAGCTCCGGACGTCTTTCCACCACTTTCCGGGATCGTACGTCTTATTTATAAGCTGATCGGAGTCTGGCGTCGAGACGTTCTTATTCAGTCTTGGCGGTCTGTAGCGCTGGGTATACATGAAATGGAAAGCGGACATATAACCCGTGTCCGGGAAGATGCTCTGGATACTGTCACGACTCAGCGTGTAGAGGAAGATCACCGCGGCTTCTATCTGCTTCATGCCCGACATGAAGCGGTTCTCACAGATGACGCCGATGAAAACCCCGGCGTCAAGCGCGTTACCGAGCCGCCTGAGATCCTCCTTTGCTCTGCTGTTCTCGATCTTAGCGATGGTAAACAGAAAGTAGCTCCATTTGTCGTCATATCCCGAGTTTATCCGCGTGAGCTCAGAGATCAGTTCTTTGACCCGCTCAAAGCTCACTGAGTCGTTCCCCGCCGACCAGAACAGCGCGATATTCGCGCGCATTCCGGTGTTGACAAGCGTTCCGTCAATAACCTTTCCTCCAAACTCGTCGATGAGCTTCTCGGCAAGCGACTCGTCGGACAGCTCCTTCCCGGTCACCCTGCGGTAATACGTATCGTCTGTCCCGCTGTACTCCCGCAATGCCGAGGCAAGTGTCTCGCGAGAAGCGGTCTGATCCTCAGGAAGAATGTCGAGGATCAGGTTTACCCGCTTCACGCTTGATGATCTCAGATCGTTCATTCAGACCGCACTCCTGTCAGAAATTCTTTTCGCAGATCTCGTAGACGACCTGTATTCCAGCCGCCTCGAATTTCTGCCCGTCGATGCCCAGCTTTCTATAGAGCGCCGCGGCTCCGTCTGAACACATATCCTTGTACACGTTTATCTCGCCGTGAAGCCCCGTGAGGTTCATGTCGATAGCATCAGACTTGTCCGATTCAACAAGCTTCATGAATTCAGTGTTCGCGGCAGCGGCGATCTCCTTCAGTTCATTTGCCGACGCGAAGATCTCGCGGAATTTGCAATACGCGGCGGCATATTCGAGTCCATTGTCATAAAGACCGACCAGTTCCTTTGCCCAGCAAGCCTTGCTGAACTTCGTCGCGATGAGTATCGGGGTGGTCTTTCCGTCAAGCTGAAGCTCGAAACTGTTGCTCTTGCTCTCGTTCCTTGTGAGAAGTCCGGCGCCGATAAGTTTGATAAACGCTGTCGCGGCGATTGTCCCGATCGAAGCCGCGCTGATGTCCTTGAACATATCCTCATACCTGAGAATCGAGCGCTTCATCGCCACATACATTCTGACGTTTCTGCGGAGCGCGCGTTTCGCGCACTTTTTTGTCTCGGCGTCGGAGCGCTGCGCGTTCGGAGCTGTCAGCACCTTGTTCTGGAAGAGCTCTACATTCATACCATCGCCGGCGCGGTTGAGCTGGCGGATATAGTCGATGAGCGGAGCACCGGGAAGTGGCATGCCATAGATGTCGGTCTCATTATAGCCAGAAATATCATAGCTCCATCCATCTCCGGAGATGTCATAGAATTTGTAGAACTTTCCGCCAGAAGAGTCGGTCTCCTCGCGGATTATGCCGTACTCAAGCGCCTTTTCGAAGTTCGGGTCGAACTCGTTCGTGAGAAATTTGTACTCGAGCGAACTGTCCTTCCGGAACTCAGGGAGCGCTCTCGCGTCAACGTCGCAGCGGCAGCCCGGGTAATTCTTCCACTCAAGTCCGGTTTTCGGATCGAAATCACCGCGCCCGCTCTCGTTCATGTGTATCAGCGAGAGCGAGGAGGTCTCATACGCGTTCTCCCACGTCGGCAGATCGGCGAGACTGTAGAGCGGATTCGACGGCTCGAGCTTATAGAATACGATCTTGTCGGTTACGTCGGACATGTATATGTTTACATTCGAACCAAGCGCGTTAGTGAAAGCTGTACATATTGCGCTGCCGTCAGGTCCTTGGCAGATATTCTGCGGCAGTATCACACAGAGATGCGAATTCGGGCAGATACGCTGGAAATCCGCGCCCTTCTTAAATAGCGGATCGCTGTGATCGTTCAGCTCGAGCGCTATCCCGCGCATTATCTGGGTGATATTCTGATCGCCGGTCGCCAGACAGTGAGTTATGTAGTCGTTTATCGTGAGGACAACATTATTGTTGTTATTCGCGTGTCTGATGAGTCCGGCGACAACCTGCTCGAATCTGACACGAGCGTTCAGCTTCATGCCGCCCGTCGTCTCGGTAAGCTGCCAGTCAGAGTGGTGCTCGTCCGAGAAATAATCATCGACGATCGCGCCCATCGCGTCAGCCGGTCTGATGAGGTCGATCACCGCGTCAAGCGTTCCCTTCGCCCAGTCATAAGCGCTCTGAGTCGAGATTATATTGATATTCGCGCAGCTGTCCGACGCGTCCTTGAAAGAATTCACGCCATCGAACGAAACCGAGAGATTGCGGTATATGATGTTCAGCTCGGTGAGCAGCCTGTCGAAGTCGCGACACTCGTCGATGAACTCGACGACACGGTCGATGAAGTGCGTATGGAGCGCGTTCTTGCCAGAACCGTCTCCATAGACATGCCTCTGCATCTCGAACCTGAGCTCGGCTGAGATGAGCGCGGTGAGGTCGCTCTTGACGTTGTTGGTCTTAGGCGCGTTTATCCACAGGAACTTGTTCGAGGCATCCTTTTTGAGCTTCGCCCGGAGCTTTTCACGGTCGTCACTGAAGTCGTTCGGAATTCTGCTCATTATGAGCTCCTTCATGCTTTTCTGGGTCTTGAAATTGACCGGCTTTCCGTTTTCCTCAGTCTTCCCCTCATAGAGGTAAACAAGAGCGCGCGGACCGTATTTCTTGATGAAGGCTATAGCGTTAGTGCGGAAGGAATTGAACTTATTGTCGATCGCGTTGTCGATCCCGGTCTCAGCGTCATTTAGCCGCTTGCCATAATTGTACTGCGAGCGCGCCGAATCGAGCGAGTTTGAAATCATCTCCTCGCGGCTGATCTCAAGTTCATCGGGCGTCGAAACAGTGGTCTTGTCAGAGATAGCGTTATCTATATCGCTGTAGCTGAATTCGTTCTGGTTGTTGCCGAAGATCGAGTAGATCGCAGCGCGCGCGTCGCTCTCGGGAATCGCGGGCATGTCAGAGATCAATGTCCCAACTGTCGCCGCGGCATTCGGGTCGTTCATGCGGAATATCTTCCTTATTATAGAGCTGACGATATACGAGGTGCAGACCTTCTGCGGAATCGACGCCGACGCCACGCCTATTCCCGAATAGCAGAAATTATCGTCGAGATACCAGCCCGCCATGACCGTGCCGCTGCTCTGGACAGCGTGGCTCAGCATCTCACCGCGTCCTGACTGACCGTTCGAAAGGAAGCTCAGCACGGACTGATTCGACTGCGAGGTCGACACGCTGCCGTTATTGACATTCGCCTGCATTCCAGCCGAGAGCATGTTGACAACAGACTCAACGAAGACATCCATTGCCTTCTCGTTCGCGTCGCGGTAGCTCTGACGGCTTGATGAACCGCCTATCAGCGTAATCGAATCGAAAAGGAGGTTGTCCTTGCCAAGCGTGACAGAGTTGCCGTTCGTAGCGGTGAATATATCCGAGAAACCGCTGCGCTGACTGAGTCCGGCGTAGTAATCAAGCTCCTTGAGCGCAGCGTAACCGTTGGCATAGAGAGAGTTTCTGGCGTTTATACCACAGAACTGTTCGATTGTATCAAATGTGCAGATCTTTTCGAAGGAATTCTCATAACCCTGACCCTTCTCCTGTTTGTCATCGAGCTGGTACTGCTCCGAAATTTCCCATTTGTGCTCCAATACGTGCACTTCTTCCGCGCTGTCGCTCATTGTTGAAACCGTTTCTGTCCTCTTGTCGGTTGCTGTATCCTCAAAAACCCGATCGGTGGATGAACTGGCGACAATCCAGGTAAATGGGCGTTTGTCGTTTCCTATCCGTTCTTGCTTTGTTGTACATTGCGTAGAGCGTTGGAGGTGAACATCTTGGATTGGTGTTTGTTGTTCTTACGGGAGTGTGCTCTACCCTGACTCCATGAAAGAGGGG
>CAKSOR010000022.1 GCA_934477985.1 uncultured Eubacteriales bacterium | reverse complement strand
GATTAGACATAAACAAATCCTCCGCATGGTCTAAGCCATACGGAGGATTAACTGTTTTACGGACACCCGTCTATGCCCCGGGAAATTTTTATTTCCGCCGAAATTTTCAGAAAGTCAGCTTATCCCAATCCTCCGGCGCGTCGCCGAAATCCGGAATGTCCATCGGCATTCCGTCGCGGAGCGCGGACTCGTGCGCCATGATCCCCGGAATCATGTACCGCGCCGAATCCCACGCGTTGTTCGGCGGCAGCTTGCCCGAAATCACAGCGCGGACGAACTCGTCGACAAGGAAGGGATGCGAATTATAATGCACCGTGTCCGGAATCTTCCGCAGCGCCTCGGGAAGACGATTTACGTCGTGAACCGGAGAAAATCCGCGGTGGCAGCGTTCACTGATCGGGTCGGAGTGCGGATCAAATTCCGGAGTTTTTTTAAGACGCGTCAGGTAATTTGTATTCACAATATCGCTCACGTCGTCGATTCGCGTGCCGTCAGGGCTCGCGACGCCGCGGATCAGGTGATGCCGGTCGGCTGTGCACTCATACGAGCCGGTCGTGCCGTACATGCAGGTGATGAAAGACGACGGCTTGTGCGCGACTCCGACGCGCCGGAACTCGTTTACCCGCGCGATTCCGCCGCCCGACATCGTCAGCAGCGCGGTCTGGTTTGAGAACGGATTGTCCCAGTTATTTTTTCCGACGCCGAAAACCTCGTCGCCGCCGTCGTCGCGGAAGCCGACACAGGAGACCTTCTTCGCGTACTCGCCGAGCACCGAGACAATCATCGAGACCGAGTGGGTCGAGTAGTACATCGGCGGAATTCCCGCGACGCGCTTCCAGGAGTCGCCACCCGACCGCGCGAACGCGCCGTAGAAGGTCTTCATGTCGTGGTAATACTGCGCCTCGCCGTAGACGAACCGCCCGAGCCTGCCCGCTCTGTAGATTTCGCGGCAATAAATCGCGCAGGGGAAATAATAGCAGGTCTCGCCGGTCATGTAGGTCAGCCGGGTCGACTTGACAAGGTCGATTATCCTACCGCACTCCTCAACGTCAATCGCCATCGGAACGGCGCTGTAGACATGCTTTCCGGCTTTCAGCGCGTCGATGACCATCGGCCCGTGGAGCTGGCGCTGAGTAAAAAGCGCGATCGAATCTATGTCCTTTCCGTTTTTCAGGACGTCCTCGAGCGACGAGAATGTGCGCGAAATGCCGTGCTTTTTTGCAGCCGCGGCGACTCTTTCGGGGATGATGTCAGCAATCGAGACCTCAGCGACATCCGGGTGATTCTTGAAAAGCGGGATGAAGAAGTCCGAAAACTCGCCCATTCCGATGACGCAGACTTTTATCTTGTTCATAAAATGATTCCTTTCATTTGCTTGATGGAATCATTATACCACATTTTCTCTCCGAGCGGAAGTGACGATTCGCCAAAATAATTGGACAAAACGCTTATTGATGCACCTTCGCGCTGAGTTCAGTGACCTTCAGCGCCAATGCGGTAACCTTTTCAAATGCCGCTTTGTCATACTCACGGACTGAGACTCCGTAGTGCGACATTATCATGTCAAGCGCGTGCAGCTTCTCACCGCCTTCGAGGAAACTCACCTCGCCGCGCCCGATCACCGAGCTGTACAGAAATGAATACGCGCACGCCCTCTCGCCGGTTGTAAGCCTGTGCTTTGAGTCCATCTCAAAAGACGCGCGAGAGTCTTTTCGCAGAAGATCGAGCTTCTTCCCATCTCCGGCGCAGTGGAAATAGAGCGTCAGACCGCCGTTGTCCTCAAAGCCGAAATTCATCGGCAGGATATACGCGCCGAAATCGTCGACCAGCCCGATGCGGCAGACGTCACAGCTTTCGATAATCTCAATTATCTTCGCGCGGTCAGTGACCTCGCGTTCTTTTCTTCTCATTTTCCCTCACATTCCCAAAAAGCCCCGGAAATCCGGAGCTTTTTGTGTATCAGCGTTTTTTCAGAATCCCTCGAACTCGTCGAAGCCGGCTTTCTTTATCCAGCCCATGTACTCGTCGTAGTCGAGATCGATTATGTTGGTGACGTAATGGTTCTTGCCCGAAACCGTCTTGCCGTCAAGCTCATACTCCCACTCGATGAAGTAGAAGTGCTTTTCGCCCTCCTCCATCGGCTTGTTATAGACTACAAGCGACTCGTTCGCCTTCGCGTACGCGGTCGACTCGACAATCACCTTTCCGGTGACGAAATCAGTGACCTTGTACTTCACGTTGACATCCGACTGGAGGTCTGAGACCACATGCAGCGGAAGAACGCCGTTCTCCGGCTCGTCGAAGATCATGCAGAGCTGCTGCTGCGAGCGCTTGATGTAGTGATAAGCGAGCTTCTTGACGCCGTAGTAGTCGACGACCGCGTCGGAGATCTGAGGCCATCCGTCGATGAGATTCCACCAGATTATTCCGGTTCTGCGCCACTTTGTGACGCGGAAGCGCTCGATGAAGTACTTCTTCGCCTCAGCCTGCGAAATCTGGCTCGCGTATGCGAACTTATCGAGTCCGTACTCGACCTCGTGCTCCTTGAACTCGGGGAAGAGCGTCTTGACCTGATTCGACATCAGTCGGATACGGTAGATATTGCCGTCCTCACCGTCGAGCGCAGCGGCTGCCGAGTGGCACGCCCAGTCGTCCTTCGGAATAGTGTCGTTCTCGATTTCAGGGTGCTTTCTCCAGTGCCAGAGCTGCTCGGGGCGGATGTAGCGCTTGAGGCTCTCGGGAGACGGGCAGCCGTGGTAGCCGGTCTCGGACGCGAAGTGGCAGATCGAGCCCTTGTAGAAGCTTCCCTTGAAGTAGTCGCGCGGACCCCAGAGATGCTGCTCAGAGATATTCTGCGCGCCGCCGTTCTTTATGAACTGGAACGCGGTCTCGTCGATGTAAGGCGAGCTTGGGATGTAAGGACGCGTGAAATCATGCGCGTTCAGAACCTTCGGAATGACCTCGCGGGTCAGTCGGTTGTTGTTCGGGTCGCGCTGAACATAGCCGCCTGTCCAGCGGTAGCAGGCGTCGACCTCGTTGTCGCCCGCCCAGAGGATTATCGAGGTGTGATTGCGAAGCCGCTTCACAATCTTCTCGACCTCAGCCTGGAAGAGCGCGCAATAGGAATCAAGCTGCGGATTTATACCGCACGCGTGGCTGAAATCCTGCCAGACCATGATGCCGTTGCGGTCGCAGAAATCGTAGAAAATATCGTCCTCGTAGACGTTTCCGCCCCAGCACCTCAGGCAGTTGCAGTTGAGGTCGGTGAGCATCGGGAGAATCTCAGGAAGTCTCTCGGCGTCGCGCGAGTGATAAGCGTCGACCGGAACCCAGTTCGTGCCCTGCCAGAAAACCTTCTTGCCGTTGATCTTAAAGCAGAACTCGCCGTTTCCGTCCTTGTCGGTAAGACTCGTGCGGTCAAGCTCGATCGTACGGAGACCTGCCGCGATCTTTTTCTCGAATACCGGCTCGCCCTTGTACATGAGCGTCGCGGTGATGTCGTAGATATTCGGGTCGCCGTAGTTGCGCGGATACCAGAATTTCGCGTTGCCGACGCCGACCGTCGCGCGTTCTCCGGTGTGCCAGAGACGCCGCTTTGTCCAGCTGAACCTGCTGTCGCCGCAAACGCCCTCGATCTTCATCGAGTAATCGCGGATCTCGTCCTCAGCGACCGTGAGGTTCCAGAAGAAGCCGAAGACGCCGTATTTGTCGTTGACCTTAAGCTCATGCGTGTAGACGAAGAGGTCGTCGATGCGGTCCTCGGCGCGCTGCTCAACGTAGCATGGACGCCAGATTCCGCCCGTAAGCGCGCGCGGCATGATGTCCCAGCCGTACATGTGCGGAGCTTTGCGGATGAAGAGCGAGTCGAAGCCGAACGAATGATGCGTCGACGTGACCGGAACCTCATACTCGCGAGCCGCGATATGCGCGGGAGTTATGTGGATAACGATCTCGTTTTCGCCCTTCTTCAGCCCCTGTCTTCCGAACTCGAAGGGTACGAGCATGTTGTCTGTGCTGCCGATCTTCACGCCGTTGACGAAGATGTCCGCGATCGTGTCGATGCCTTCAAAGCAGAGGAAGGTGTTCTCGTCGGGCTCGAAATCAAGCACGAACTTTCTCGAATAGAAGAGGTGAAGATTCTCGTACTTCTCAAGCTCGATCGTGTTGCTGCCGTAGAACGGGTCGCCGCAGAGTCCGGCGCGCTCGAAATCCAGCTCGAAATTGCCGGGGACTCTGGCGTCGACATGATGCCAGCCGGTGGCGGTCAGCTCAGCTCCTGTAGCGGGTTCAAGTCCCGACTTCTTAAACGGCTTGTTCTCTACATAAGTAAGAGACCAGTCGCCGCAGAGCGAGACGCGTTTGTTCTGTTTCATATCAAATCCTCCAAAGGAAATTTTGTGATTATATTATAACTCATTTCTCCGGATTTGTCCTGTTATTTTGTCGGATTTTTGTTGCGTTTTTTCGGATTTTTCAAAGAATATTCTCTCTCACCCACCCAAGCGCGGTCGGAAGCCATCCCGCGGCGGCTGTTCCCTTCCCGAGTCCGAGAGCGTGTCCGAGGTTCTCGTAGCCGACAATCGCTGTCTTCACACCGGCTTTCCGGAGCGCGAAATAGTATGGAATCGCGTTCGTCTCGGGCGGAACGGCGCGGTCGGCTGTACCGTAGTAGAGGAAGGTCGGCGGCGTGTCTGGCGTGACGTGCTCCATCAGCGTGAAGCGCCCGACCAGCTCGGCTCGGCGCTCAGGCATATGAGCCGCGAAAATCGGCGCGAGCGTCGGGAAAGCGCCCTCGCGGAAGGTCGCACAGGGGTAGCCCGCGATGACCGCGTCGGGAATCTCCGAAAACCTGCTTATCTCATCCTCCATAATGTCGAAATCCTTCAGTCCGAGCGAAACCGATAGCGCCAGATGTCCGCCCGCCGAGAAACCGAGAGCGACGATCTTCCTGTCCTCGAGCCCGCGCTCCTTCGCGTAGTTCCGGACGAACTGCATTCCGCGCACGCCGTCCTGGAGAATCGCGCGGCAGTCATAGCTGTTTTCAGGGTCTTCGCGGTCGCCTGTCCGGTAGCTCAGGACGAACGCGGTGATGTTGTGGCGGTTGAGCTCCTCAGCGACGCCCGCCGAAGCTCCGTTTCCGCAGGCAAAATACCCGCCGCCCGGATAGATCAACAGGATGAAATCCGGGTCATCGACCTCGAACGGCATTATGTACGGCTTCTTGTCAATCTGCCCGCCGCGGAAATCCGACGAGTAAACCGTCTGCTGACGCGAATATTGCTCATTATAAAATGGTATCGGCTGGTCGCCGTAAAGCGGGATGAACGGATGCTTTGTAAAATCATGTTCCGGCATTTTATGCCTCCTGAAATCTTATTTGCAACAATTATATCACGCCGGAGGCTGAATGTCAAGGTTTTTGCGGAATTTCATCCGGCGAAGCTGACGACCGCCGCGAAAATCACCATAGCGAGCTTTGTCTGATAGTCCCCGTTGGCGAGCTTCAGACACTCTTCGGGGTTCGACATGAAGCCGCACTCGACAAGCACCGCCGGAACTTTCAGCCGGTCGAGCACGAAAATCGCCGAGTCCGCGCGTTTGGTTTCACGCTCATTTTGCGGATCGAGAAAGGTCTTCGCGAAGGTCTGAATATTCGCCGCGAGCGACGCGCTCGACTCGTCGTTCTTCGAGTACCAGACCTGCAAACCTGAATATCGTTTGTCTGGGAAATTATTCATGTGAACGCTCACGAAAATCGGTGAATCGACGTTCTCGGCTATCGCGACGCGGTTTTTGAGGTCGTGCATCTTCCGTTTTTTCGTCACCGTATCGTCGACGACGAGCCGATCCTCGGTTCGCGTCATCACGCAGTCGACTCCGGAAATCCTGCAAAGAGCCTCGAGCTTTTTGGCGACGGCGAGATTGAAATCCTTCTCGAGCTTTCCGGACGCGCTGACCGCTCCGCCGTCGATTCCGCCGTGTCCCGCGTCGATTACAAGCGTGAATTTATGTTCCGAATCACTTACCGTCTCAAGCGGTTTGTCCGCCATGAAGCGCGAGAGTATCACCTCACCGGCGCAGAGAGCGCAGATCACGGTCATTATCGCAAGAAATCCGGCTATCGTCCTGACTTTGTTCATGGTTCGCCCATCTCCTTTCGCTGGGACATGATATTCCCGAGGGAGAAAAAATATTCGCCGCGGTGAATGAACTCCACTTTGATTGGAATAAAATGTATTTGTAAATAATTCATGATAACTATTGCAAAATGCGACATTATTTGGTATAATAGGGATACAGTATTTTCGAAAGGAAATTACGCCAATGAATGATGCAAACATCACTGACCCTCCGGTACGTCATCAAAGGCATAAAATATCAACCGCGGCACTCGCGGCGGTCGCGGGCTTCATGCTCGCGTCGGTCATCGCCGGAGTGGCTTTCTGGCTGATAACATCGAACCGCTTCGGAGGTTCAAAACTCAATCCGCCAAGTCCGCCGACCGGAGTTGACACATCGTCTCCGAGCGACCAATCCGCCACGCAGGAGCACCTTCCCCACCCCGATTCGGAGGTGCGCGGAGTCTACATCGCGACAGTCACGAACATAAACTATCCGTCGAAGCCCGGGCTCTCGGTCGATGAACAGCGCGCCGAGCTCGACGACATCGTGAAGACGGCAAAAGAGGCAAATCTCAACGCCATTTATTTTCAGGTTCGCCCGGCGTCCGACGCGCTTTACAAGTCGTCGATATTCCCGACGAGCGAGTACCTGACCGGCAAACAGGGTGCTGAAATCGAGTTCGACCCGCTCGGATATCTCGTGAAAACCGCGCATGAAAACGGCATCAAGGTTCACGCCTGGGTCAATCCCTACCGGATCACTACCGGCTCGGCTTCGAAGCCCAAGACCGACCCGAATCTGCTCGCCGAAAACAATCCGGCGCGTCTGCACCCCGAGTACACGGTCGCCTACGCCGATGGTCGGCTCTACTACAACCCCGGACTCCCCGAGGTTCGCGCATTGATCGCCGACGGAGTCAGGGAGATCGCGCAGAATTACGCGGTCGACGGAATCATTTTCGACGACTATTTCTACCCCTACCCGGTCGCCTCGGCTGAGTTCAACGACGCCGACGCCTTCGCGAAGTACGGAAACGGCAGGGAGCTCGCCGACTGGCGCAGATCGAACGTCAACGCGATGATCGAAGCCTGCTACGACGCGATTAAATCGGTCCGCGAAGATTGTCAGTTCGGCGTCGCGCCGGGCGGAATCTGGCAGAATGACGACGGAAAGAACGGCGGCTCGGCAACGGCTGGCTTTGAGTCGTACAAATCGCTCTATTGCGACCCGACCGCCTGGGTCGAGGGAGGTTACGTCGACTACCTCGCGCCGCAGATCTACTGGCGCTTCTCGACAAAAGTCGCGCGCTATGACGTGCTCGTCCGCTGGTGGAACACGCTGCTCGACGGAACCGACGTCGATCTGCTGATAAGCCACGGAGTCTACAACTACGACACCTGGGATTCTCCGTCAGGCGAGCTGCGCAATCAGATCGGCTTCGCGCGGTCGGAGGTCGCCTACAAAGGCTCGCTGCTCTACGGCTACGCGGCGCTGAAAAGCAATTCCGGGGGGCTTTTCGACGAGACCAAAGAGGTCTTCTCCGAGGACATAGTCTACACCGGAACCGAGTCGAACGGGCGCGACCTCGTGCTTTCGATCCCCTACAACAACAGCTACATCGACGGCGAGGGCACGTTCCTCTTAGGAACTTCAGACCCTTCCGCGCCGCTTTACATCGACGGCAGGAAGGTCGGGCGCACGAAGAGCGGATATTTCTCGCTCTACCTGCCGCTTGAGAAGGGCAGGAACAGCTTCACGTTCAGCCATAAGGGCAAGGAAACCGTCTACACCGTGAACCGCGGAACTCCGCCGACCTCGACTGTCATAAAATACGCGACGCTCGACAGCTATAAAATCGCCGGTGTCACGCCGTCAATGGACTGGTTCGGAACGACGACTTCACTGGCGGTCAGCGTGACCGCGCCTTCCGGCTCGACCGTAACGGCTGAGATCGGCGGAAAGACCTTCACTCTCTCGCCGACCATTTACCCGCCGAACGAATCGACCTATATGAAGGAGGTCTACACCGGCACGGTCACGCTCCCGCGCCCCTCCTCCGGAATCCAGTCGGTCGGAAAAATCAGGTTCAAAGCCGTCAGAGGCAAGGAATCCGCGACCGCCGAGTCGGTTGAACTGCGTGTCGGAGCTCCCGGCGCGACAATCCCGGTCGAGGTACTGAAAACCGACACCGAGATGAAGATCCAGACAAACAGCTGGTACTACGACGACTACTCGCCGCAGTCGCCCGGAATGACCGACAACGCGGTCTCGCTTTCAAGCGGCTGGTACAAACTCCGCTGTGGAGGCTACATCGCCGCCGAAAATATCAGGGAAACCGGCAAAAACGCGATCGGCTGGGCTTCGGTGAAGAACGCGCAGACTCGTGTCGGGTCGGACGCGACCTACATAACCTTCGATTCCGACGTCAATGTGCCGATAAACTGCTACGTCGAGAACGGTGAGTTCGTGCTGACGCTCTACAATATGGATACCGCGAACGCCCCGAAGCTTGAATACGTGAAAAATCCGATATTCGCGTCGGTAAGGCAGCAGAACAGCGCGAGAAAATACGCCTACAAATACTTCCTGAAACTCCATGACATCGAGAATTTCTACGGCTTCGATTATTACTACGAGAATGGAAAGATAGTCGTGAAGCTGACGAATCCGACTACTCTGCCCGACTCGGACAAGCCGCTCGAAGGCAGGACGATAATCCTTGACGCGGGACACGGCGGAAAGAATCCCGGAGCGCTCGGACCGCTCGGCGCGGCTGAGGGCGCGATGAACGAGTCTGATTTCAACCTTGAGATAGTCATGGCGGCAGTACCGAAGCTGGAGGCGCTCGGCGCAAATGTGGTTCTGACTCGCGACCGCGAGACGCCGAACGACGTTCCGGTACTCGAGAGAGTTCAGCAGCTGATCGACGTCTCGCCGGATTTCTGCATATCGATTCATCAGAACTCGATGCCGTATACCGCGGACATAACGAAGATACATGGGCTTGTCGGGCTCTACTGGTCGGATTCCGGATACATGCTGACCGACGTCATGGGAAGGACAATGTCAACGGCGCTGAACAAACAGAACCGCTCGCCCACAAAACAGCGGCTTGCGATGGTCAGAAACCCGAAATTCCCGTCGACGCTCGTTGAGGTCTGCTTCATTACAAACGTCGAGGAGTACGAGAAGATGATGCAGCAGGATTCGATAGACAGAATCACCGACTCCATAGCCGAGGGTGTGCTTAATTATTATGCCGCGCAGGCGAAATATCTGAATTGAATCCTTATCCGCACAGAAAAAATCTGTGCGGATTTTTTAAAATTCCGGAAGATTCCGGAAAAAAACGTGTCTTAATAAGTGAAGGGACAATTTCAGGAGGTGATGCGATTGGATGATCCGAAAATAATCTCTCTCTTCTGGGAACGCGACGAGAGCGCGATCTCTGAATTTGAAGTCAGATACAGGCGTCTCTGCCTTATGACGGCGCGGAACATAACCGGAGACGAAGGAAGCGCCGAGGAGTGCCTGAGCGACCTCTGCCTGAGGCTCTGGAACAGCATCCCGCCCGAGCGACCGCGCTCCCTGAAAGCCTACGCGCTGAAAATCATCCGCAATCTCGCGCTGAACGTCTATCGGCGCGAACACACATCAAAGCGCTCGGCGGTTTTTGTCGAGCTGGAGGACTGCGAGGGAGAGATGGCGGTCGGACATGAGCCAAGCGAGCTTCCCGGACTGCTAAACGGTTTTCTCGACACGCTCGAGACGACCGACGCGAAGATATTCCTCCGCCGCTACCTCTATTCGCAAGCCGTGAATGAGATAGCGAAATCGCTCGGCATGACTCCGAACAAGGTCTCAAAAATCCTCTCAAGAACCCGCGAATCGCTCAGAAACTATCTCGCAAAGGAGGGAGTTTACATATGAAACAGATTATCACCGCGGACGACTTTGTCGAAGCGCTCGGCTCAATCGACGACAGCTGGTATGATCTGGCGCTCGAGCCTGTACAGAAGCGCGGAAGACAGCGTTTTGTCGGCTATGAAATACGCAAGCTCCTCGGCGTGAAATATCTCTGGGTCTTCCTTGTGATCTTCATCCTGGCGAACTCGCTCATTGCCTTCTTCGCCGCCGGAAGGACGCGGAACGCAGCCGAGCCGTCGGCGCTCATCGCGGATTTCTTCGCCGAATACGAGGAGAATCCCGACGAGCTGAACGCTTACTACGACAGGATTCTCGCCTTCAACGCCGAACAGAACCGTCTCTTCGCCGAAGCGATGGCGGCGGGTAACTTTGATTTCGAGCCTGAGACGCTTCCGGACGTCTACTCGACCGATGAAAACTATTCTGACCGGAAGCTGTTCGCAAAGCTCTTTGAGGCGATAAACGCCGCCGCAGAGTATCCCGGGGTAATGCAAAGAGTCATCGACCGCGCATACTCGAATCTCGACGAATTCGCGCAGATGGGCATCACGCCTGATTCCTTCACCTACAGGTATCAGCTGCGCGTGATAAAGCTCTATGAATCCGTGCGCGACAATGTCGAGCTGCGGGTCGTCTACACGCGCGGCTGGAGCGAGTATTTCGATTACACAATCGTCGATCTGTTCATCTTCTTCATCCTGATGATGTCGGGCAGCGTGATTTTCGCCGAGGAAAAGCAGACCGGAATTCTCCCGATGCTCCGCGTCTCAAAGCACGGACGCGCACGCACAGCCGCCGCCAAAATCATATCCGCGCTCTGCTTTACCTGGTTTGTGACGCTGATCTTCACGGCGACGACCTTCGCGGTCTTCGGACTCCGGCTCGGCTACTCAACCCCGACAAATGTACTGCAATCTCTCGGTGAGTTCACCCTCTCGCCCTACAAGATTACGATCGGCGGATATTTCGCCGTGACGGCAGGCGTGAAGCTGCTGACCTTCTCGCTCTTCACGCTCGTGATACTCGCGCTCGCGACGGTATTCTACAACTATATCATGATCTGGCTCTGCGGACTCGGCTTCTTCGGACTGAATTTCCTCTTTTACGCGCTGAAATACCTCGACAGCTCGAATCCGCTCAAAAACCTCAACCTCGTCTCAACCGCCGCGGTCAATCCGATTTTCACGCGTTACCGCGCGGTGAACCTCTTCGGAAACGTCGCCGGCTACCTTCCGTTCATGCTGGTTTTGTTCGGAATCCTGTCGGTCGGATGCGGAGTTTTCGCGGTCATCCGCTTCGCGAAAGGCGGCGAGCTGCGCCCGGGCTTCATCGATCCAATAGCCTGTGCGCTTTGCGAGTTAAGCAGCCGCGTCTCAAATTCGCTCCGGAATCTTAAACTCCCGGAGTTCAGAAAGAACTACAGCATGTCGCTCTTCTCGACCGAGGTTTACAAGACGCTGATCTCGTCGCGCTTCATAATCGCCATAGCGCTGCTGCTCGCCGTCAAGTGCGTCTACTCGGTGAACACAAACAGCCCGGCGCGCTCCTACGCCGACTCGGTCTATAAGGAGTACATGACATCGCTCGAAGGCGAGCTGACGGATGAAAAGCGCGGCATTCTCGCAAAAGAGCGCGAGATGATCGACTCCACGCTCGGAAAACAGCAGCCGATGCAGCAGGCTTACATGAACGGAGAGATAAGCTTCGACGAATACCGAAAATATCTCTCGGACTACAATTACGCCTTCTCGCGCTCGGATCTTCTGAAGGTCATCGAAAGCCACGCCGCCTACCTTGAGAAAACCGAGGCGGAGAGCGGGCTTAAGGGCTGGTTTGCCTACGACACCGGCTGGAAGAAACTCTATTCCGGCGACGCCGACCTGTTCCTCTACACCTCGATACTGCTGCTTCTGACCGGCTCGTTCGCGTCGGAATATCTGTCAAGATCGTCGACCGGCGGCTTCTCTCAGATTCTCCGCGCGACTAAGAACGGTCGCGAACGCACCTTCTTCGCAAAACTCATCTCAGCCGGGACAATCTCGTCAGTGCTGGTGCTGCTGTTCAACGCGGTCGATCTCTGCGTGATATTCACCGGCTACGACATGCCGTCGGCGGACGCTCCGCTCGTCTCAATCGAGCTCTTCGGCTCGGTAGAAAGCGGCATAACGGTGGGCGGTTACCTCGCGGTCTTCTTGATGCTCAGGCTGGTCGCCGCGCTCATCATGTCGATGCTCGTCTGTGCGCTGTCCGAGCTGCTCTGCCGGTACGTGCCGGTGCTCGGCTCAGTCGCGGTGCTGACGCTGCTGCCCGGGCTCTTCGCCTACTTTGGGCTCAGGGCTGCGGATAAAGTCAGCTTTCTGAATCTGCTCGCCGGAACTCCGCTATTTATCGAGTCGGCGAAATGCTCGCTCTTCGGAAGCGGCTGGACTCTGCTTGCGGTCTGGATCGCGGCGGCGGGCTGCGCGGTCATCGCGATGCTGATTCCGGCGAAGAAAATGTTTGTGAGGTGAAATCATGAAAAAACTCATTATCGCGGCTGTTCTCCTGTCGGCGCTTCTCGTCTCCTGCGGCTCTACAGAGACAAAAGACCCGTTCTTCGAGGATTATTACTTCTTTCCCGGCATAGACCGCGGCGCGCAGACCATCATGAAGCTGAACGTCACGACCGGCTCGATAACGACGCTCTGCGACGATCCCTTGTGCGAACACGACAAAAACTGCAAATTCGCGGGCGTGAACTCCTCCAGCATACTGACCGAGACCGGCAACAAACTCTATTTCTCGCGCCGGAACGAGAGCGACTATACGCGCGAAATCTTCAGCTACTCCCCCGAGTCGCAGTCGGTCGAGCTGGTCTTCAAGACCGAGCCGTCGGGAACGGTCAACGGCGAATTTCTCGGCAAGGCGAATTTCATGATCCGAAACGGGTACATCTGGAACAGGTGCGAGTCGCCCGACGGCACGAAAAAGCTTGAACGGATCAGCCTCAAGGACGGGAAAAAGGTCGAGCTTCCCGAATCGGCAAAAATCCCGATGAGAGGTATGTATGAAGGAAAATACATCTACCCGATTCTCGACGACGGCGAATATCTGAGCCGCGGCTTTGCGCTCGGCGACCTCGACGGCAATTTCACGAAAACCTACGCGACCGATAAATACATTCAGGTCGTCGAGTCGGATCAGATCGAAAACGGAACTATTATCTTCGACTGCCCATATGAGGAAGACGGAAAATACAACTACGAGCGTCAGACGCTCTGGGTCTGCGACCTGAAAACCGGAGAGCAGAGGCTCATTCACGACGATTTCGGCGACTTCCATTTCGTTCGCGTCGGAAATTACATCTACTATCTGAACTATGTCGACGACCCGGTCGAGGTCGGCTTCGACAGAAATCACAATAAGACAAAGTACAACATGACCGGCGGAAAGATTATGCGGCTCGATATAACTACCGGAGAAGAGACGCTTTTCATGACATTTGACCACATTTTCTCGGACACTCCGATTCTGAAGCACGGAAAGCTGATTTTCGGCTATTGGGACACTGACTACGAAAACTACACGGTCAGAGACGACGGACGCGGAAAGGACTGGTATGATTACGAGGTGACGCGCGGCTGGGTCATTATCGACCCCGAGACCAAGCAGTATCTCGACGTCGTGAATACCGCGCGAGACAAATGAGAAAGCTTATAATCGGAACTATTCTCTTGTCGGTGCTTCTCGTCTCCTGTGAGGAGAGCACAGCAGACTTTCAGAATTCGGACGGATACTGCCGGATCGGCGGCAGCATATTCGAATCCGACGTCTACGGAAACCGCGTTTTCCGCGTCGAAAACGGCAGAGTCAGCCGCTTCGACGGCTTCTGTCGCGACCCGTTATGCGACCACGTGAGCGAATTCTGCCTCGACAGCCAGAATTTCTGGGGTAAAACGCTCGCGACCGACGGCGAATTCCTCTACATCTGCGGAATCAATC
>CAKSOR010000021.1 GCA_934477985.1 uncultured Eubacteriales bacterium | reverse complement strand
GGTGGTGCTGATTATTACAGAACGATCTGCTTATCGTTTCTCGCGTGCTTAGAGAGCTTGTAATCGCGCTCATAGGTCTTGTCGCCCGCGTGGATTTTCAGCTTGTAATCGCCGTAAAATCCGCGGAACTTCGCGTGTCCGTCGACCGCGCTGACCTTTTCGCCGGTATGCCACTCCTCGTGGATGAGGTGCCTCAGCATCTTATAAGCCGGCTTTTCTGTCATGTCGAAGCGCATCAGACCGCCGAAATACTTGTTTTCGCCCGCGGTCATGTCGCCTTGCGGAGCGAACGCGGCGTAGCCGTCGACAACGTTCCAGTAGATAACAGCCTCCATCGCCGGGTGGCTGAAGAAGACCGAGTAGACATTCTTTATGAGCTCAGCCTGAACCCACTCGTTCTCCTCGTCTCCGCCGTATGCCGGAATCGTCATCTCGGTGATCTGCTCCGCCTTGTTGAGGCGCGCGTAGTTGTCCATCAGCTTGAAGAGCGACTCAGGGTTGTAGCGCTCCTTAGCCGCGTTCGGCTCGTGGTCGAGCGGGAAGAAGCTGTGGAACTGCAAACCGATCGAGTCGAGGTGCTTGATTCCGTCGCGGAGAAGGCGCTCGATCTGCATGTAGTAGTATGTACGGTTGGTCTGGTTGGGAGCCCAGATGTTGTAGTCGTTGATGACGAGGTGGTTGTTATGGAAATATCTGTCAGCTGTGCGGAAGCTCCAATCGACAAAATCGTCCTCATAGAAGAACTTCATATTGCCGTTCTGAAGCGTCTCGTTCGTGACCTCCATCATCGGAATCTTTCTTGCGTAGCGCTCGCTGATCTCGGAGAATCGCTTCTCGAGGAAGTACTTCTGCTCGTCGACCGTCTTCTTGCAGAGCCAGAAGGGTGCCCACGCGTCGTAGTTGAGGCAGTGGAGCTTCGGCTCGACGCCCTTCTCCTCACAGTAGTTGACGCAGAGGTCGGTCGCGGGACGGCGATAGATCTTCGGCGAATCGACCGCGTAGCGGGTCTTGCCCTGCTCGGGCTCGTTGTCGCGCCAGTAGAACGGGACGGTCGCTAAATTGAAGATCTCCGGGAACTTCTCGCGGTAGATTCTGTTCTTCTCCTCGCACTCGAACTCGTCGAGCATGAAGATGTTCGCGCCGAATTTGAACTCGTGGTTGACCTGCTCAACCTCGACGGTGACGTTTTCGGGGAGCGCGCTGCCGTCAGCCATCTTGAGCGTGATGTCGGCGTCGCCCTTGCGGTTGAGTTCGATGCCCGACTTCACGCGGATGTCGGTGAGCTCCTTCTGCTCGTTGAAATATTTGAGTGCTGTGTCTTTTCTTGACATTTTCATTTCCTCCGTGGAAAAATCGTTGTACGAATATTATACCACCAAACCGTGCGAAAAAAAACTCTTTTTTCGGAAGAAAAGGTTTGATTTTCCGAACAGTTTGTGGTATAATATAGAAAAAGAAAGGAGGTCCTTACTGTGCGATATGGAAGCAAACACATTATTCCCGCGGTTGTGATTTTTGTGATATTCACAATTCTTCTCCTCACTGGCTGCGGGGAGGAGACAAACACGGTTGAAAAAACGAACTGGTCGCTCGATGAGCTGAGTCTGCCGGACGATTTCAGCGTCGATTCGATGTCGGTCGCGGGCGGGACGCTGACGCTCAGCGGCTGGCACGGTGAGACACCGACCGAACTGACGCTTGACCTTTCGGACGGCTCGATGAGCTGGTCTGACGCTTAGCAATCAGACGGCTGGAGGACGCTCAACACGTTCACGAGCGAAAAGATAAAGTTGGTCGTCGAGGCGAACCGGGAGGACGGAGAGCTCGCTGCGATGCGGCTCAGGCGGATAGACAAGAATAAAACAACCGCCGAATACGACTGCGGCGAGCTTTTCGGTGTCGACATCGCCGGTTTCGGCGGAAACCAAGCCGCGGGCGAGGGAGTTTTCAGGATTCTTTTCGCGGGCGAGCTCGATAATAAGCTGTACGTCGTCTCGAACACCGGCGCGGTCAGGGTCGGCGAGAACGAAACAGTCCGCGTCGACTCGGCTACAGAGCTCACGTCGGCGCGGCTCAAATCGACTCAGCGCGATTGCAGGCTGATTGTCTCAGACGCCAAAAACGACTACGAGGTCAGCTTCGAGCCGCCGGAGCTCATCGGAATCGACCGTGAGCCCGAGAAAAAGCCGGATTTCAACCCGATTGAGCTCGGAATTCCGGGCATGATCACGTCGACCGTCACCGATGGCGAGAATTTTTACCTGCTCTCATTCGACATTTTCGGGCAGAAGGAATCGCTCTGGAAGATCTCGCCGATCACCGGGTCGGACAAGCGGACAATCCTGACGCTCGCGGTCGTCGCCTGCACGCCCGACGACCAGACGAAGAACGCCGTCGCCGATTTCAACCGCACAAACGACAATTACCGGATCAAGCTGAAGACCTATTCCGACGGCTCGGGCAGCCCCGCCGCCGAAGCCGAAGCCTTCAGCCGCGACGTTATTTCTGGCGAAATTCCCGACATCATCCTGATCTCGCCAGAATATTCAGACGTCGAAAGCTTAGCCGCGAAGGGGCTTTTCGCGAATCTGCGCGAGCTTATGACCGACCAGGAGCGCGGGAATTACACCGGCGGAGACTTCACCGCGCCGCTTGTCGCCGAGGTCAGGACTCTGCTCGGTCGGAGCGCGGATTTTCCGGATGGACTGAGCGCGGAGGTTCTGCTCGACAAGCTCGGATCACTCCCGCAAGATCAGGCGCTGACAGCCGCGACAAAGTTCAGCGAGCTTTTGCGGCTCTCACTCGATGAATTTATCGACCCTGAGACCGGTGAAACGCGCTTTGACTCGGAGCTTTTCAGGCGCTTCGCGATGGCTTTCCGCGACTTTGGAAATGGCTATCACAGCGGCGCTGTCACGACGAGCAACCGCTTCGAAGCCTTCGCGTCAGGTGAGGTTCTGCTCAGTCACGAGCCGCTCGACGTCTCGATAATCGCGAAATACCGGCTGCTGTACGGCATCGACGATCTCTCGATCTTCGGTTCGGCGGTTGGCGGCGTCCCGATGCTCGAGGTGAAGGTCTGCGCCGGAATCTCGTCAAAATCCGAAAAAAATGGCGCGTGGGAGTTTCTGAAACTCCGGCTGTCCGACGCCTACTCGCTGAACAGGTCGACGGCGATTCCGGTCGCGACGCGCTCGGCGCTCGCAAAATATCTCGACTCGATCCCGCGTTATATTTATATTGAAGGAAATCTGATGACCCAGTCGGCTGAAAAGCTCGACAAGCCGGGCGGTTTTGAGCTGACCGACGAGATATTCGGCAAAATAAAAGCCGCGGTCGGCTCAGCGAGAGCTCAGACGCGGCTCGAGAAAACGCTGGTGAACATCATCATCGAGGAGTTAGACTCATGGAAAAAGCGCGGCGGAGACCTTGACGGGGCGATAAAAATCATCGAAAACCGGGTAACCACAATTCACAGCGAAAACAAATAATAATCACTGGCGGAAACTCATCCGCCGGTCTTTTTGTCGGTTCCCTGCCGCCGCGCGAACTCGCCGGGCGACATGCCGGTGCTCTGCCTGAACGCCGCGCCGAAATGCGACGGCGATGAGAATCCTGACAGCGACGCGATCTCGCTGACGCTGAAAATACCGTCAGAAAGCAGCTTTTTCGCCTTTTTCAGCCGGAGCTCGAGACAATATTTCTTAGGCGTCATGCCGGTGTAGAGCTTCATCGTGCGGATGAAAGTCGGCACGCTCATTCCGCAGAGCGCCGCAAGCTCTGGCTCGCTGACTCCGGGCGACTCGCCGATGCGCCGAAGCGCCGCGCCGATTCCGCCGGAGCGCTGTTTTTCCTCATTGCCGCGGAGCGTCATCGCGCGCCACAAAAGCTGATACATCCGGCTCTTGAAGCAGAGCGGCGAGGTCGACGGCTTCAGATAGAGCGCAGCGAGCTCGCGGAAATCGGCGGAGAGCTCGTGCGCGTCGGCGCTGATAAGCTCAATTGCCTTCGTCGGTTCGACGCTCAGTATGAAGTTCGCGAGAAACGTGCACTCAACCCCGTCGACCAAGCTGAATGTCACGCGGTAATTCATCCCCTGCGGCAGGAAAATCAGCTCGCCGCGGCGCGCCGAAAGACTGCCGTTCTCCCACTCGAACTCGGCGGAACAGCCGCTTATGTACATAAGTCCGCTTCGGAAGCGCTTTTTCAGGCTGTAATCGTAGACCTCGCCCTCGCGCCAGTTCTGGACGCGCGCGTTCAGGTCGGAAACATCGAAGTCGAGCCGCTCGAGCTCACTGAAGCTCACCATTTTCATCACCCCGATAAATTATACCACAAAACGTTCTCCGCGTCAAGAGTTTTGATAAAATTATGATAGCACTGATAAGATATAATCTCGACTAATTTTCGATATTGTGCTAAAATATTATCATCAATCAAAAGGAGCATGCAGATGAAATACGAGATCATAAACGGCATCCTTCACGAGGACGGCAGACCGACATTCGCGCTCGGCGCGTCCTATTACCCCTCCTTCCTTCCGTCGAAATACCCTGTGCCAGAGAGCGGCGACCGGCTCGGCGAGATGAGGAAGGATTTCAAGCTGATGCGCGAGTGCGGAATTCAGTTCGTCCGCTGCGCCGCGCTCGGGACGGTCGAGCCCGACGGCGATTCGCTGAGAGTCGACACGCCATTCATCGACGAGATGGCGCGCGAGGCGGAAAAGGTCGGGCTCGGGCTGAGTGTCCGGCTAAACGGCTACTTCGTCAACCTCAGCGGCAACGAAAACTACGAGTTCGTCAACAACGCGGGCGAGGCAATGGAGAAATACTGGTCGGCGTTCATGCAGTCGTCCTTCTTCCACAAAGGCGCGCGGCGCGACAATTATGCCGCCACAAAGGCGCTAGCCGGACATTTTTCGCGCTTTGACGCGCTGATTTCCTATCAGATCTACAACGAGCCGCACTACCCTTACAACGGCGTCTTCGACTACAATCCGGCAACGATCCGCGCCTATCGCGAGTGGCTTGCCGAAAAGGGCGTCATACCTGTGGAAGCGGCTGAAAACTACGAGCCGCCGCGTGAACGCCCGCACTTTGACTCGAACAAATTCCCACGCGACAAGGTGCTCGAGTGGGTAAGATGGCGCGAATTCTCCTGCAAAGCGATGTCGGATTTCCTCGACGAGACCGCGAGGGCGGCGCACGAGGCTTTGCCGGGGATTGACTGCTACACCTGCTACACGACCTCGCACTCGACCAACCGCAACGCGAACGCCGGGGTGACCTTCTTCGACGACGCAAAGGATCTGACGACGCTCGCTTTCACGCACTACACCGGCTTCGACGGTGCGGAATACTTCCCGGCGGCCTACATCATGTCGCTCGCCGAGTCCGCGGCGGCGGTCTATGGCAAGCACGCCTGGTCGGCTGAGCTCGACGCGCGGACGAAAATGCCGTCGCGGAAATTCTATCAGTCGACCTACTCGGTCATCGGCTCGGGCTGCAAGGGAATCTGCTACTACGCTTGGCGCGGCGACTATCCCGATCCGGCGACTCCGTGGGCTGATAACTGCGGATTTCTGCACTACGACGGGAGCAAGACCGAAAGATTTGACAGAGATGTGAAATTATTGCTGCATTTGAAACGATATTCTGAACTTATCGCCAAAGCCGAAAAGCTGCGTCAAGGCGTCGCGATACTCCATTCCGACCGCGCGAACTACTATTTCGACGCGGTGTCGGGCAGCAACAACGCCGTCAATCTGTGGGTATTTCTGACGATACAGCTCTACCGCGAACTCCGGCAGGAGGGCTTCGACCCGGATTTTCTGCGCGCAAAAGATCTCGAGGAGAACCGGCTCGGCGTAAAATACCTCTTCGTCCCGGCGCTGAAAGCCCTCTCGGAGGAGGAGAAAAAAGCGCTTGAGAAGTTTGAAAAAAGCGGCGGAAAGGTGCTTGCGGGCGATCTTTCCGGGACTTTCGACGCGGTCGTGTGCGGAGGATATTTCGAGCTGTCGAGCCTTCCGGGCAACCGCGTGACCGAGGAATTCCGCGGCGGAGCTCAGATCGCCGACATCATAGAGCACTATAAACTGACGCCGCCGGTTCAGACGAATTCGCGCAATCTCTTCGCCGGAGTGCTCGCGGGCGATGGGTACAAAATCGTCACGCTCGTGTCGAACGAGCCCTATGCTCACCCGATTAAGCCGCATGAGATAAAGCTCAATTTCGCCGCGAACCATGTCATCTTCGCTGCTCCAGAGCGTGAGACCGAGCTTAAGGTGAAGAACGGTTTCGTCATGTTGCCTGAAATCTCCGATGCCGCGATGCTGATTATCCGGTGAGATTTACAGTCTGTTTACATTTGTCCTATTGACAAATCGCGGGTAGTATGATATAATTAAATTCAGAAAAAATAATAATCGTCAATCGCAAGGTCATAAACTTACGAAATTGATGATGTAGCGGACACAGGAGGATACGCCAATGGGTTAGTTTCCGGCATATTGACTATGAAGACTATTGCGAATTCTTCCACATAAAACGTGACCGTAAGAGAAATGTGCTTATACTGCGGAAAACCCGGAGACAGTATCAATTTCTACAGAGAATCAGAAGATCACTCTGCCGGCTCAGACGGCTACTGTATATGCGGACGTCATGAATCAACCTTCCAGCACGACTAAAATGTCAGACAGCCGGCTTAACAGCCGGCTGTTTTTAAAAAGGAGATCTCTATGAAAGCAAAGTTTCTTATCCTCATTATCGCAATAATAGCATGCCTGCTTTTAATCTCCTGCGGTGAAAAAGAAGTTCCAAAGCCGGAGTTTTCATACTCACTAAAGAAGATTTCTATTGATGACGCATCAATAGTCCATTACAACACATTGGATCCTTATTACTATGTATCATATGAAGGAGATATGGCTCTGATAGTCCGCAACCCAGAACACGGCGATCATGGGGAAAAATACTTTTACCATGCTATACAGAAATATGACAGCAATCAGGATACAGTCACAACGAATAGCGTCCATTCACCCGACGGTTTAAATTTCTGGGTTAGTATCGGAAATATAACCTTTTTGCCCGACGGTGGCTTTTTTGTTCAAATTGAAAACATTAATTTGTTGTCCAAAGAAGACAGACGCATTGGGTTCGCAAAATACGACTCAGACGGCAAACCGCTGTTCTTCGTCCCGGCTGAAACATATCCGACCTTCAAAAAAGCCGACATTGAAGGCGCTAAAGACATCTCCAACCGCATTATCGAACACTCGATCGCCGACGCTGACGGATACATTTATCTGCACTGCCCCATGAACACCGATTACGGTCTCAGCGTAAGAACCCCGGATACAAATACTGTAGTCGACAGATTCTATTACGACGAGAACATCACAGTCATCTCCCCCGACGGCGAGTTTGTCTGCGCGCTCTACGCGGAGGATGGCAACGTCCCGAACAATTTTGTTTTCTTCCGCGACAAGGACGGCAATGTCAAGCTCTTGGCTGACCGTTACACCACCAAGCCAAAAATATACGGCATCGACATCGAAAACGCGAAGCTCACCGAGCCTGAGAATCTCAACTTCGAGCACGACACCAACCCTGTCTACTTCGACGCCGCCGGAAACCCTTACTACATGAACACCTTCGGTCTTTTCAGCGTGACCTTTGACGAGGCGGGAAATCAGGTCGACACGATGCTCTTCGACTGGGCGTCTATCGGTATAAGCCGCGACATAATCTCAGCGCTGATCATCAAGAATGATTCTTTCATCACGGTAAAGATTCAGGAGGAGAACAACACTCCCGAATACTTCATCATACACAAGGTGAAGACCAGCGAGCTCCCCGAGCGCAAGACGATAAAGGTCGCCGTCGACGGCTCAAAGTCAACCATAGCGGCAAGTTACATAGTCAGAGCACTGAGCCGGTTCAACCGCGGAAGCGAGGCTCACCGCGCTGAGCTCGTCTCATACGCGACGACCGAGGGCGGTCTCACCGCGTCCCAGAAGTTAGCGCGCGACATCTCCGCCGGAAACATCCCCGACGTCATCGTCTTCAACGGCAATCTGTCGTATGAGCTTCTGAAGAAAAAGCTGAAATTTGCCGATCTCAGCGGATTCATAGATAATGACAAGGAGTTCGGGCGCGACCAGCTGATCCCCTGCCTCTACACGGCTTACGAGACAAAGTCGGGCGAGCTGCCCTACATCGCGACGCTCTATTACAATTCGACGCTCTCAATAGACGAGAGCATCACCGGCAAAATGGATTCCTGGACGGTCAGCGACATGGTGAGGATAAACGATTCGCTCGCCGACGATGAATACTTCATGGCGAGAAGATTCGACGACCGGGTGACCGCCGCGAACAATCTGCTGAAGGATCTTCTGCCGGGAATGATGGGCGAGTTCATCGACTACGACAAGAAAAGCTGCGATTTCACCGGGCTTTCCGAGCTGCTCGAGCTCTGCATGAGCGCGAAGCTGCTCAACATAAAGGATCTCGACATCCAGGATCAGCAGAGCGCGAAGGTCGCGGTCGAGTACAACAATTTCACAAGGATATATGACTATTTCAAGTACAAAGTGCTCGGCATCCAGAACAAGACAAACATCGGTTTCCCGGGCACTAGGAATCCGAAGAACGGCTCGCTTATAACCTCGTCAGCCGGGTTCTGCGTCATGAAGAAGAGCAAGGAACAGGAAGCCTGCTGGGAGCTCATCAAGGAGGTCTACCGTGTGCTCGACAGCCAGTGGGAGAACATCGACCGCGTGAAAGCCATATATTTCCCGCATTCCCTCCTGCCGACGACCTGGCACGACATAGACGAGCTGAATAAGTTCAGCGAGAAAGTGTTCTTCCGCATCAGCGACAGCGGCGACGTGGCATTAAACCGGTTACCGCAGACTTTTCCGCTCCTTCAGAACCAGACGATGCTCATATTCAACGGCGACGACGCGCAGTACCTCTACGACTCAATCGAAAACTACTCCCGCGTCGCGGTCAAAGACCCCGAGGCGAAGGCTATCATCCTCGAGGAAGCCTCCTACTACTTCTCCGGCGTGAAGCCGCTCGACGAGGTCGTGAAGATAATCGCCGACCGGATTGAGACGAAGATAAGCGAATAAAATGAATTCAAAGCTCTGCTTTCTGCTGGCAGCTTTACTGCTCGCCCTTTTTTCCCTGACCACCTGCGAAAGCCAGACCGCCGACGAATATACATATGCGCTGAACTACATCGACTATCTTTCAGAGGACTCGTTCACTTTTTCCGGGTTTCTGAACGGTTCGGCGGTCTTCGGACGTCCTGACAAGGAAACGAGCAAAAAGACAGCGCCGCTGTTACATGAAATAAGGGAGAAAATCGACCCCGATTTTATCGCGCCAACCGGCACTGTGCTCTTCACCTACGACGTCGGCTCGAAGCGCTTCGTAAAAAAGCCGCTGACTTCATATTTCGGCGAGTCGCACTATCTGAGCGTATCCCGCATCGCCGAAGCGCCGGACGGTGGCTTACTGGTGATCGGCTGTGACACTTCACTCGACGACCTGACCGAGTCGGTCGACGCCGTTATGAGATTCGACCGTGACGGCAAATGTGTTTTCTTCAAGAGCATCGAGGACATCGACTTTACCGGCATCAACGGCATCAGCAAGATATTCGTCGACAACGCCGGAAACGTCTATATCTACTACAAGAATCCATTTCACCACGAAAACGGCGAGCGATTCGACGATGAGCCGACGATGCTCGTGTTCTCGCCTGAGATGGAACTGCGCTCCGCCTTCCCGCTCGACATAAGCGGCTATTCGGGGGCGGTTATCTGCCAGGACAAGGACGGAGTCCCATTCCTCGTCTTCCAGAACGGCGAGCACGGCGAATACGATTATGTGTCCTGCGGCTTGGATCTGAAGACAGGCGCGCTGCTTTCAATGAACGCCCTGAAGCTTGGCAGTGGCAAACCGTGCTTCGACAAGTGCGGAAACCTCTTCTGCTTCAACAATTTCGGGCTTTTCTCCATAACAGTCGACGAAAATATCGGCGCGAGGAAGAATATGCTCTTCGACTGGGCGGTCATCGGCGTAGACGCGACACAGCTTCGAACCGTAACGGTTTACTCCGACTCGCTCATGTTCATCTCGCTGAGCAGCGAGAACAACCAGACCGAATTTTATCTGATAGCTAAAGAGAAGACAAGTGATGTCAGACGCACCGACATAAGAATAGCGATAGACAGCTCAGACGAAAGCGTTTATACAAGGGCGATCGTCAAGAGCATATCCCGGTTCAACCGGACGAACGATGAGTTCCGCGCACTTCCGGTCTATTACAGCGGCACTGAAGGCGGGTTCTCGGCGTCTCAGAAGCTCGCCCGTGATCTCGCTTCAGACAACGGGCCCGATGTGATAATTTTCAACGGCGGCATTTCATATGAGCTGCTGTCTGAGAAAATGAACTTCGCCAACCTTTATGAATTTATGGACGGCGACAATGAATACAACCGTGAGACGCTGCTCCCCTGCCTGTATAAACCGTTCGAGAAAGACGGTCGGCTTGAATATCTCGCGACGCAGTACTACGCTGATTTCTTCGTCATCAACACCGGACTCACCGGCGACCTTGACCGCTGGTCATTCGACGACCTGCTGCGGATAAACAATTCTCTCGCTGACGATGAGTATTTAATGGCGTACCGCTATGACGACCGGACAAAAGCCGCGAACAATATACTGAATTATCTCCTGCCGTATTTTCTCGGCGAGATGATCGACTACGACCAGAAAACCTGCGACCTCTCAAAGCTTCCCGAACTTATTGAGTTCTGCAAGACCACGAAACTATACAAAATTTCGAATACAGACTATGACCTGAGCAAGGTAAAGTACGCGTTGCAGATTCAGCGCTGGTGCGATATGCCGCTTTTCATCGACTACCTCTCGGAAGCTCCGGCAAACGCGAAATACATAGGCTGTCCTGGGCTGAACTCAAAGCTGAACGGCGGCGTCGTGGTATCGCGGACCGGAGTCGGCATAATTCAGAACAGCAAGAATCAAAAAGGCGCTTGGCAGTTCATCGGAGAGGTCTTCCGCTCGCTCGACAGTATATGGGCTCTTTCCGAACATCTCCCGAAGAAGTTGCCGTTCATGAGCATGCCGCCGACCTGTAAGGCGCTAAGTGAACTGCGCCTGACGCTCGACCGTTATGGCTACGATCTCGCGGTGGATTATCCGACCTCATTCCGGATTCCAACCAAAGAAGAGAACCTCGGAGAGCCGGTCACACTGTCCCCAACCATAGCAAAGCTCCGAGGCGAGGACATTGAACTGATGACCGAACAGCTCACGAAAACAGTACGCGCGTCGGTGAGCGACCCGGAATCAATCGCTATCATCCTCGAGGAAGCCTCCTACTACTTCTCCGGCGTGAAGCCGCTCGACGAGGTCGTGAAAATAATCGCCGACCGGATTGAGACGAAGATAAGCGAATAAACAAAAAGACTGCCAATTGGCAGTCTTTTTCATTTATCTGATAGTCGGCATGTAGTCGAAATTGTCGGCGATCGTTCTTATCGCGCGGCAGACCGGCTGCTGATTCGTCGACAGCCCGTCGTGGTGCTGAACAGTCAGCCACATGCACGCGCCGAGGAACGGTCCGATAGTCCGGACGAGCTTAGTGTACTTTCCGCCGCAGAGGAACAGGAACGGAATATCGAGCTCCTTGCGAAGCCGCTCGATCGTGCGGAGATTCTGAAGCTCCTCCTCCTCGGTGTTTGCCGCGGTAACAATCTTCGAGATGTCCGCGCCACGCTCCATATGAGCCGTCGCGATGCGCATGACCTCGTCCGAATCGATGAACTTCATGACATGCGACGACATCAGCACTTCCCCGCCAGCGTCATGAACGCGCTTAACCGCGTCCTTCTGCTTTTCAATGGCGACAGCGTCGGTCGTCAGCTGTATCGGATCCGGCGAATAGAAATCGCCCATAATGTCCGCGAGCGTCGCGCCGCAGTTTATCAGCTGAATCAGTCCGCCGAGCAGCTCATCGTCGGTCTTTCCGTTGTTGATGCCGGTGCGGTAATTCGTGACGTAAATCGGCTTCTGCCCCATCTCGCAGAAGAGCGCCTTTATCTTGTCGTCAGTGCGCTGAGCATGCTCAACGACCTCAAGCTGGAAACCGAAGGCGTCGCAGCCGTCGAACATCGCGTTTCTGACCGTCTTGATCGCCGCGCCCATATCGCGCTCCTGGAGCATGCAGGTGATGAGCGGGCGGTTCTGGTGAAGGAATGTTGGTTTCTGGATCATTTTGTTCTCTCCATTATTTGTTTCTGAGGATGTCGCGTCCGCCGTCAATCAGGAAGTTGACGCCGTTTATGAACGCGCCCTTCTCGCTCGCGACGTACATCACGAGGTCGACAATCTCCTGCGGTTCAGCCGCGCGACCGAGCATCGTCTTCATGCCAGCCATTCCGGGGCGGGTGAGCACCGGTCCGGGCGCTACGCAGACACAGCGGATGTTATATTTCGCGCCGGCGAGCGCTATCGACTTCGTCATGCCGTTCATCAGCGCCGATTTAGAAGCCGAGTATCCGACATTCGCGCCGCAGCCCTCCTGACCGGTGATCGAGCCGATATGGACGATGACGCCGGAGTTCTGCTTTGCCATCTGTTTCATGACCGCGTGGTCGAAGTAGAGCGCGCCCTTGAGATTCGTGTCGATGCTGAAGTCATAGATGTCGATAGGGTTGTCCTGGAACTCGCCGTGGGCGTTGCAGAGACGGCACTCAGCTCCGCCAGCAAAGCAGATCAGGATGTCGATCGAGCCGAAACGCTCGACCGCCTTGTCGCGCGCCAGACAGACCTCATCGTATTTACGGATGTCGATGCAGACGCCGAGGACGTTCGGGTTGATGGCGGCGATCTCGGCTACACACTTATCGAGCGCCTCCTTGTTGATGTCGACGAGGACGACGTTTTCGCCCTCCTTAGCATAGCATTTTCCGGCTAAAAAGCCCATTCCGGACGCTCCGCCGGTGATAAGTACAGTTTTTGCCATGATATTTTCCTCCATTTTAATATGGTAACTATATTATACCACCGCGCGGGAGAAAATTCAAGGCACTATCCTATTCAAAAACGGAACTATTCTCTGATTTGAGCAAAATAAGCGCCACAGTAGGCGTCCCATTTCACGGCGTATTCATCGTGTCTGAGTTCGATCAGATCACGCGGAGTAATGACACCGCGTCTGACAGCCTCTGCGGCGAAGTCTTTTATGTACCCGTCGCTTTTCGCGAAAAAAGCCCTGACGTGATCGAACCCGCGGTCGACCGCGACCGACATCCGCGTGTGACCGTCGAGCGAGATGAAACGCTCGCCAAAAGCTATGACCGGGATAACAACATCCTCCGCGGAAGCTATGAACGACGCGACGGCGCGCTTTTTATCCGAGTCGACATAAAACTGCGACGGCTGAATCAGATCGAGTGAGAGCTCAAAGGTCGCGACCGGCTCAAATCTCCCGACAACCGCGCCGGATGAGTCGCGAAAAAGCGTGATATGCTCGGCAAAGAAGCGGAAATCGTCGATCAGCGCCGGAAATTTCGCACGGTCAGCGCCGCGTACAACCGCCTCGGTCGGTGAGACAATCTCGACCTCGTATGGTTCGCCGTCGACGAGAAAAGCGCCGTGCTGCTTCAGAACCCGCCCGGAAAAACGCTTGTCGTTGTAGCCGTTCACTCTGGTAATATCAGGCATTTTTTGTCCTTTCATGAAAAAACAACGGGCGTTTGCCCGTTGTTCTACAAATATGGTGGAGACGGAGGGGCTCGAACCCACGACCTCTCGGATGTGAACCGAACGCTCTGACCAGCTGAGCTACGCCTCCAAACAAGTATATTATACCACAATCCGCTCCTGGTGTCAAGGGCTTTTTGAAATTTTCCGCGGAAAAGCGAAAAAAGTTTGCCGCCCCTTGACAATCCGTCTTTCATCTGATATAATATTTTCATAAATATATGTTTATTTTAAGAAAGGCAGACATCAGAAT
>CAKSOR010000020.1 GCA_934477985.1 uncultured Eubacteriales bacterium | reverse complement strand
GTCCGAGGCGGTCGTCACGGAGTCGGAAGCCGGAGCGGTGGTCTCAGATGGGGTCTTTTCTTTCTCTGAACCGCAGGACGCGGAGATCAGCGCGGTCAGAAGCAGAAGCGAGATAAATCTTTTTTTCATTGTCTTACTCCTTTTTTGGATTATTCGGTTGACAAGCGCTTTGTACTATGGTATAATTATACCGCAGAAATCTGTTATATGATAGGACTATATTATCAAAAAGTGGTAATATTTTAAGATAAGCATTGAAAAAATCGATACAGGAGCGAAAAAATGGCTGAACAAATTGTGGAAAAGACTGATAATTTCAAATTTGAACGAACGATACCGACCTTCAGTGACGCCGGGCAGCTGCGTTTCGCGCGCAAGCGCAGCGTCGAGAGTCCGGAAGGATTTTTCTTTCACCTCAACAATCACACCGAGATTTACATCTTCTTCGACGGCGACGCGAAGTTCATCGTCGAGAACAACATCTATGAGCTGACGCGCGGCGACATCGTGCTCATCAACCCGCGCGAGGTTCACAAGGTGCTGCTTGCCGGAAAATGCGTCTATGAGCGCGCCTATCTGCTTATCAGTCCGCATACCTTCGACGCGATGGAGATCGACCCGACCGCGGCGATTTCATCGAGACTTCCGGGCGAGAGCAATCTGCTGTCGCTATCGGACGAGAAAAAGGCGCGGGAGTTCAGGCTGATAGAGTCGATTGAGCTCTCGCTTAAAAACGGCGACAAGCTGAAAGCCTTCGCATACTCGCTGCTCTTTCTCGACCTGATCCGCGAGGGGCTCGCCGGTCAGAATCCGGCGCGGGGCGTCAGATCCGCCGGTACTCCTGAGCTGCTCAAGGAGATATTCGACTATGTCAGCACGAACGCCGCGACAATCGGCTCGATAGGCGAGATAGCGAAAGCCGTCGGGCGGACTCCGCAGTATATTTCGGGCTATTTCAGCGCCGAGACCGGCACGACCTTGCAGAAATACATTCAGGCAAAAAGAATCGCCCTCGCCAAGGACATGCTTGACAAGGGCGCGGATGTGACGAGAGTCTGTTATGACTGCGGGTTCAACGACTGCTCGTATTTCATTAAGGTATTCAGGAATTACGTCGGCGTGACGCCGTTCAGGTACAAGGGCGGCGCGCACCGCTGAGGTCAGCCGGCGGAATCAAGTTTCCCGACGAGCCCATCGAGCGGCGTTCCAAAGAGGAAGAAGATCTTCTTCTTTCCGCGGACATCAGCCTCGAAGTGGTTGCCGTCAAAGCGGCAGGTCAGCCCGGAATCGCCGTAGATGAAGGTTATCCGGCGGTAGTTGCCGCTCTCGGGGTGAGTCGGCAGTCCGAGGACCGAAAGGCATACAATTGTCGAGCTGTTGATTTCATCGACAACTTCTTTTATCTCGTCCGGGTCGGTGATTTCGGCGCTCTGTTCCAGGTACGGGTTCGAGATGACGATTTTATCGGGATTTTCAGGCACAAGCCTGACCGTGAGATTCAGGAATAAACTGTTCGCGAGGATGACAAGGATGATGACGACCGGGATGGCGATGACAATCAGCGTGCCTTTGGATTTCTTCGACGTGAACATTGTTTACCTTCTTAAATTTCGAGCGGCTTGTTCATTTCAAGCTGGAACTCCCTGCCGTTCCAGACGACCGTGCCGCCCGGAATGTCGGCGCTGACGGTGAGTTTTCCGTTCTCGAGGTCGACCCTGACCTTGCCGTCCCCGACCGGAACGACTCCGTGGAGGGTCTTGTAGAGTCCGGGATTCGGTCTCACCTCAAAGGTCTTCGAGCCGACCGACGTCGGCTTCACGCCGAGACAATAGCGTCCCAAAAGGTAGACAGGTCCGCTTCCCCAGGCGTGACAGAGCGATTTTCCGTACTTCGAGCCGTACATCTTGTAGTGGTCGATGCCGGAATCCTTCGGGTCGTACTGCTCCCAGATCGTCGTCGCGCCGAGCTTCAGCATGCCGCCCCAGTAGGAGTCGATCATGTCCTGCGCGTACTCGATGTGCCCGAGCTTGCAGAGCGCCATCAACTCGTAGAACTCAAAATAGGGCGTCGTGATCTTTGTGATTTGGTCGTTTTCGAGCACGGTTTTCACGAGCAGGTCGGCTGTCTCGCGGTCGACGAAATCGAAGAGAATCGAGAAGATCGCCGCGTGGCGGGTGACATTTCGCCTGCCGGACGAGAAGCTGTCGATGAACGCCTGTTTTTCACCGTCCCAGTACTTCTCCATGATGAGCGCCTTCAGCCTGTCGGCGCGTTCGGTGAAATCGCCGGTCTCGCCGACGACATCCGAGAGAGCCGCCATCGCGTTGTAGGTCTGCCAGAGAAGTATCTGCTCCGCGCAGAGCGGACCGTTCTTGTCGATGTCCGACCAGTCGATGAATATCCAGTCGCCGGGGCGCTGAACGACCAGTCCGCTCTCGTCGAGCCGCGAGACGATGAAGTCATACAGAGCCTTCGCGCGCGGGTAGATGAACTTAATGAAATCGACGTCGCCGGTCGTGAAGTAGTATTCAGCCGTGCCGATTATAAGCAGCGCCGAGTAGTCGTTGATGCGGTTCACATGCTCGAACACCGGAGGCTTTCCGTAGAGCGCGGTTATCGTGCGGCGGTTGAGCGCGCGGTCGGCGAAGAGGTAGTCGTTGACCATGTAGGACTGGTAGGCGTCGCCAGACCAGCACCAGCGGTCGCGCTTGATGCCGTCCAGAAGAAACTCGCGGCTGTTTAAGTGGAAGGTATAGCGGCAGATGTCGAATATCTCCCTGACCTCGGGGCGGTCGCAGGCGAATTCGGCTTTGTATTCCTCGTGTAAAAGCTCGAGCTGAGCCTTCACGTCTGAGGCGTCGCCGGTCAGCGTTACGAATCTGAACGCGCGAGGAACGAGCGAATGCTTTCCGGCTTCAACGGACTCGTATAACAGCGCGTTGCCGGGATCGGTCGCCTCCTCGTATGTCTCGCCGTAGAGGACTTTCAGCGCCGAATCGCAGGTGAATTCAAGCTTCGCGAAGAGCTCTCTGCCGAAATCGTAAGTCGTGCCGAGAGCGTTCTTCCCGACCTTTACCGGCTTTATTTCGGTGTACTCGAACGGGAAGACCTCGACGTTGTCTTCGGGCGAGGTGTAAGCGGGCTCGTCTCCGGCGAAATAGTCGCGTAAAGCCGTTCCGGGCGAGCATTTCCAGGTGCGGTCGGAGACAAGCTGATCCGACTCGCAGTAGATCGCCGGGAGTCCGTCGGTCTTTATAGCGACGACCTCGACGCGGTGCTCACCGGCTTTTACCGTAATCCTTTCGCCGCGCGGGAAGCGCTTTCCGTCGAGCAGAACATAGCACTTGCAGTTCGCGTGAATGATTATGAAGCCGTCGCGCTCGAAATTGAAGCGCTTTTCGAAGTCGACGCGCGGGAAGACGTTCGAGAGCCCCCACATCGAAGGATATTCGGCGCCGTACTCCTCGCGGCGGGAGTGGAGAAGCATTGAGTGGAAGATTTCGTAGTCTCCGGGAAACCAGATCCAGCGGGAAGTGTTCATTTTGTTTTCTCCTTGAAATTGTTATTTTTGAAATACTGATAGTAGCCGCACTTTATCATACCGTTGTAGAGCGTGCGGACCTTGTCGGCTTTGCGTCCGTAGAGGAACTGGAAATCCGGGACGCTCGAGAGAATATAGATCTGCCACGGCGCGAGCCTTGAGAAGCACTGACCCATCGCGCGGTAGAGAGTCTGCACCTCGGCGTCGGTCGAAAGCCGCTCACCATAGGGCGGATTGCAGACGATAGTCGCGCGGCGGTCGGCTTTGACGATTTCGGTCGCGTTGCGGACGAAGCATTTTATGTGCGCACCCATGTCGGCGCGCTTGATGTTCGCGCGGGCAAGGTCGACCATGTGCGGGTCAATGTCGCTCGAGTAGACCTCGAAGGTCGATTCGCGCTTTTGCGACTGAGCCTCCTCGCGGGCGTTGGTCCAGATCTTTTCCGGGAGATCGTAGAATTCCTCGGCGGCGAAGCTGCGTCCGAGTCCGGGCGCGGTGTTTGTCATAATCAGAGCCGCCTCGATGCCGATCGTTCCCGAGCCGCAGAAGGGATCCCAGAGCAGCACCTCGTCGCGCGGGCGGGCTAACTTGACCATGGCGGCGGCTAAGGTCTCGCGCAGCGGAGCGACTCCGGCGGCGGGGCGGTAACCGCGCTTGTGCAGAGCGATTCCGGAGGTGTCGATCATCAGCGTCGCGGTGTCCTTCAGGATGAAGAACTCGATCTGATACTTCACGCCGTCCTCTTTGAACCAGGTGATTCCGTACTCAGCCGAGAGGCGGTTCACGATGGCTTTTTTGACGATAGACTGGCAGTCGGGGATGCTGGTGAGCGTCGATTTCACGCTGTGACCCTTGACCGGGAAGGCGTCGTCCTTGCCGATCCAGTTCTCCCACGGAAGTGAATTCGTGCCGTCGAAGAGCTCGGTGAAGGTCGAGGCTCTGAAGCTGCCCATTTTGATGTAGAGCCGCTCGGCGAATCTCAGCCAGAGATTGCAGCGGGCGATGGCGGCAAGGTCGCCGCGGAAGGTTACGCGCCCGTCGATTGTCTCAAGGCGTTCATAGCCGAGGGCTTCGATCTCCTCGCCAAGGAGCGACTCGAGCCCGAAAAGGCAGGTGGCGACGTATTCGTAGGTCTGATTCATGTGGTACTCCGTGATTTTTAATTTTTTGTAAATTGCGTTGACTTTTAATTTAAAATATGCTACAATTGAATAGAGAGGTGATAAATGTGGAAATGACAGGGGAAGAAGCTCTGAAGCTCCTTATGGCTGAGCTTGAAAAAGGCGAGCGCTCGGGAAGAGAAGGCGGATGCATTCCGCTTGAATACGCCACGCGCATGCTTGGTAGAGATCTTGACGCTATATCAGATGACGACGAAGAGCTTTCCGGCGAGCATAATAATGATACCACAAAATCAGACATTTGTCAATAGGCGGCGAAAAATCATCCTGACAAAGGGTGTTTCCGACCGCTTTTTTATGCGCTTTTTTCTCTTGACATATCGCTTCATATATGGTAAAATATAAGATAGAAATTCTGAAAGGAAGAAACCATGGAACTTCTCATAAAAAACGTCCGGCGGGTAACCTCCGCCGGGGAAGAGCTCTGCTCGGTCGGAGTCGACGGCGGAAGGATTTCAGCGATACTTCCGCCCGACACAAGCCTTTCGGCTGACAGAGTCGTCGACGGCACGGGAAAATATCTGCTCCCCGGACTCATCGACCTGCATGTCCATTTCCGCGACCCAGGCTTTGAGTACAAGGAGGATATAATCTCCGGCTCGAAGTGCGCCGCGGCTGGCGGTGTCACGTCGGTTTTCTGCATGCCGAACACAAAGCCGGTCTGCGACAATCCCGAAACTCTCGCGTACATCCTCGACAAGGCGAAATCCGCGTCCTGCCGGGTCTTTCAGGTCGCGGCGATTACAAAGGGGCTTGAGAGCCGCGAGGTGAACGATCTCCCGGCGCTGAAAAACTCCGGCGCTTCGGCGTTCTCGGACGACGGAAAACCGGTCATGACCTCTTCGATGCTCCGCGAAGCGATGAAGACCGCAGCCGAAAACGATCTCCTTATCATGTCGCACTGCGAGGAGATGACGCTCGCCGGAGGAGCGATGAACGAGGGCGAGACCTCGCGAAGGCTCGGACTCTGCGGAACGCCGGATATCTGCGAGGACATCGCGACGGTGCGCGACATACTGGTCGCCGAGGACACCGGCTGCCGTCTGCATGTCTGCCACGTCTCGACCCGCGGCTCGCTCGAGGCGATTCGCGCGGCAAAAAAGCGCGGCGTGAAAGTCACCTGCGAGACCTGCCCGCACTATTTCATCCTGACTGACGAGGATGTCCCGGACTTTGGCGCGAACGCGAAGATGAACCCGCCGCTGCGCTCCAAGGACGACCGAGAAGCCGTTATCGAGGCGATTCTTGACGGCACGATCGACTGCATATCGACCGACCACGCGCCTCACTCGGAAGCCGAAAAGGCTCTCGGACTCGGGAAAGCCCCGAACGGGATAATCGGTCTCCAGACCTCGTTCATCGCGGCTTACACGGCGCTTGTCGCGACCGGGAAAATCAGCTTATCGCAGCTTGTCGGACTGATGTCCTTTAACCCCGCGAAGATAACCGGGCTTGACAAGCAGGGGCTCGGGCGGCTTGACATCGGCTCGCCCGCGGATTTCGCGCTCATCTCGACAGGCGTCGAAAACACGCTGAAGAAGGAAGATCTCGCCGGGAAGTCGGCGAACACGCCGTTTATTGGAAAAACATTTTCCGCCGCGGTCGAAATGACCTTTGTCGGCGGAAAACTGAAATACGAAAGGAAGAACTGAAATGTCATTCGAACCGCTTATTTCAAAGATTATCGAAAAGAACAATCCGACCGTGATGGGGCTCGACCCGATCCTCGACTATATTCCCGAGGGAATAAAGAAGAAGGCTGTCGACGAGTCCGGCGACAGCTTCAAGGCTGCCGGAGCGGCGCTTTTTGAGTACAACAAGGCGCTTATTGACGCCGCCGCCGATCTCATCCCGGCGGTCAAGCCGCAGTCGGCGTTCTACGAGATGTACGGCGTCGAGGGCATGATCGCGCTCGAGAAGACGATAAGCTACGCGAAAAACGCCGGACTCTACGTCATCCTCGACGTGAAGCGCAACGACATCGGCAACACCGCCGGGGCTTACGCTAAGGCGTTCCTCGGCAAGACCGAGCTCTTCGGGCACTCTGAGAGCGCATCTCCGGTCGACTGCGTCACGGTCAACCCCTACCTCGGAATCGACGGCATCGAGCCCTTCATCAAGGAGGCGGTCGGCGCGGACAAGTCGATGTTCATCTTAGTCAAGACCTCGAACAAGTCCTCGGGAGACTTCCAGGACCTGGACCTTGGCGGGAAGACACTCTACCGCACGGTCGGCGAGAAGGTCGAGGAGTGGGGAGCTCCTTACCTTGGCGAGTCGGGTTATTCTCCCTGCGGAGCGGTTGTCGGCGCGACCTATCCGGCGCAGCTCACCGAGCTCCGCAACGCACTGCCGCACACCTTCTTCCTGATTCCCGGCTACGGCGCTCAGGGCGGCGCGGCAAAGGACATCGAGGGCGCGTTCGATAAGAAGGGTCTCGGCGCGATAGTCAACTCCTCCCGCGCGCTGATGTGCGCCTACAAGAAGGCGGGAGACGACGGAACGAATCTCGCAAAGCACACGCGCGACGCGGTTATCGCGATGCGTGACGACATCAACTCGGTCAGAGGTGCGAAATGAGTGAACTTATAAACGAAGCGGTCGTCGTCTCGAACGACCGGATATCAGAGGGCACGCAGCTCTTTGACCTCGTGCTTGAATGTCCCGAGGTCGCGTCGAAGGTCGAGCCGGGGCAGATTGTGCACGTGCTCTGCGGCGAGGGAACGACTCTCCGCCGCCCGATCTCGGTCTGCGAGAGCTTCGAGGGCAAATTCGTTCGGCTCTGCTATGAAGTGCGCGGAAAGGGCACGAAGTGGATGAGCGAGCGGGTAGCGGGCGATAAAGTCAGCCTGCTCGGCGCTCTCGGGCACGGATTCACGTATTTCCCGGGCAAAAAGGCGCTTCTGGTCGGCGGCGGAATCGGAATCTATCCGCTGCTTTCGATCGGCAAGAAGTACGGCGAGGACGCGAAAGCGCTGTTCGGCTTCCGGAATGTGGGTTTAGTCAACTCGACCGGGCTGTTTGAAAAATACGGAATTTCCGGAAGGGTCATCACCGACGACGGTTCGAGCGGACGCAAGGGCTTCGTCACCGAGCTTCTCTCCGAGGAGCTGAAAAACGGCGGCGTCGGAATTGTCTACGTCTGCGGTCCGAAGGTGATGATGGGCGCGTGCGCGAGGATCTGCGCCGAGTACGGAGTCGACTGCGAGGTCTCTATGGAGGAGCGTATGGGCTGCGGAGTCGGAGCCTGCCTTGCCTGCGTCTGCAAGACGATGTTCGTCGGAAACGACGGCGTCAAGGGTGAAAAGTACAAGCGGGTCTGCGTCGACGGACCTGTCTTCAACGCGAAAGAGGTGATATTCTGATGGCTGATCTTTCGGTAAAATTTGCCGGTGTGACGCTGAAAAATCCGGTTGTCACGGTCTCGGGCACATGCGGCTTCGGCGAGGAGTACGCGCCCTTCTACAAGGCGTCCGAGCTCGGCGCTATCGCGGTCAAGGGAATGACCTTAGCCCCGCGCGACGGAAATCCGCCTCCGAGAATCGCCGAGACTCCGTCGGGAATACTCAACTCAATCGGACTCCAGAATCCCGGCGTCGACGCCTTTATCTCAAATGAGCTGCCGCGCCTGAAAGCCGAGGGAGCGACGGTAATCGCGAACATCTCGGGCTCTACAATCGCCGACTATTGCAGAGTCGCCGAGAAGCTGTCCGAGACGGCTGTCGACTTCATCGAGATGAACATCTCCTGCCCGAACGTCAGGGAGGGCGGAGTCGCCTTCGGAACGAACGCGAACACAATCCACCAGATCACGTCCGAGGTAAAAGCGCACTCGAAGAAGCCGGTCATCGTAAAGCTCTCGCCGAACGTCACCGACATCACCGAGATGGCGCGGGCGGCTGAGGCGGGCGGCGCGGACGCGCTGAGTCTCATCAACACGCTGCTCGGAATGCGCATCGACATAAAGTCGAAGCGCCCGATACTGCACAACAACGTCGGCGGACTCTCAGGACCGGCGGTCTTCCCGGTGGCTGTCAGAATGGTCTGGCAGGTCAGAAACGCCGTCAGACTCCCGATTCTCGGAATGGGAGGAATCTCGTCGGTCGAGGACGCGATTGAGATGCTGATAGCCGGCGCGGACGTCGTCGGCGTCGGAACGGCTATGTTCGCGAACCCGACGCTCCCGGTCGAGATAATCGACGGACTCTCGAAGTACATGGACGAGAACGGCATCAAGTCGGTATCCGAGCTCTCGGCAACCGTAAAGCCCTGGTAAAACAGTAAAAATACCGCTGACAGAGCACAAACCCTGTCAGCGGTAATCTTTTTTCGTTTGATTAATCTATTTTTGTAAAATACGGCATTCTTTCAAGCGGAACGTCGATCGTGATCTTTCTTCCGCCGTCGAATATCTCGCCGTCCTCAGCCCTCCACTGACCGTCGGGGAGGACGACTTCGCGGCTTACCGCGCCCTTTTCAAGCACCGGAGCTACCAGGATATCGTCTCCGAGCATGAACTGGTCGTTTATCTTCGCGTAACCCTTGTGCGGGAAGACATATTCCATGTGGCGGGTGATCGGCTCGCCGGTCTTGGCGGCGTGTCTTGCGAGCTCGTAGAATCTCTCGCCGTACTTCGCGTGCAGGCGCAGAGCCGAGAGCACAATCGAGGCGTTTTTCTCGCTGAGAACCCGCCAGGGAGCGGCTGACATCTGAAGCATGCCCATCAGCGCGTTCGCCTGCGCCCAGCGGACGAACAGCTCCTCGTCGAGTTCCTTCGCGCCGTTGAAGCAGTTTATCTCGCCTCCGCCGACCATGTCCGGACAGCAGTACGCGTAGCCAAGAAGTCCCTGCGCGAGGGTGTTCGGTATCAGTGCGTTGAGTCCGCGCACGACCCAGGAGTGATCCTTGTCGTGGAGCCTCGAGACGATCGCGCGCCCGCCGAAATCATACGCCGCGCGGAACTCGTTCAATTTGTACTTTTCGCCGACAATATTGAAGTATTTTGTCTGCACGCGCGCCGGGGTCGGAACGGCGATTCTGTCGTCGTCAGCGTAGAAGTACCTGTCGCCCGCGTCAAACTTGAAGCCATCGACGCCGTACTCGTCTGTCAGGAAATTCAGCTGCCTGTGATACCACTCAACCGCGGCGGGATTCGTGAAGTCGAGCACCGCCGAGAAGCCGCTCCACCACTTGCGTATCGCGACCTCGCCGTTCTTGTCGCGGCAGAGGAAGCCCTTGTCGCGGATCAGCTTGTACTGCGTTCCGGCGCTCGCGACTATCGGCGAGACCCAGACCATGACCTTGAAGCCGAGCGAGTGCAGCTCGTCGATCATTGCCTTCGGGTCGGGAATTTTGCGGCGGTTGAACTCGAATACTCCGTAGTCCTCCTGCCAGCCGCCGTCGATCATCAGTATGCCCGCCGGAAGTCCGTGGTCGATGATGCCGTGCGCGTAGCGGAGAATGTTCTCGGATGTCTGGTCAGTGCCGAGCTCAATCCAGGTGTTGTACTGCGGCTCGAGAAAGAAATCCGCGTCGGGAAGAACGCCGGTGAATCTGAAGTGCTTTTCGCAAGCCGCGAGATACGCGCCGCGAAGGCTGCCGTGCCCCTCGGAGAAGTCGAGCCCGTCGACCTCGTCGAGCGTGATATATCCGTCCCTGAAGACCGCCGAGAAGGGGTTTTCGCCGTAGACATAGCGTCCGTCCGACGAGACTAAGAACGGCGCGAACTGGTCGTTGTTGCTCTTTCCGTTTATCGAGAGGGTGTAGTCGGAGTCCTTTCCGAGCGGCAGGTCGACGCCCTCGGAGACCGAGATGCCCCACCAGTATTCGTTTTCGTTAATTTTTATCCGCATTTGTTTTATCCTTTTTGTGTGTTATTTTGTAGTAAATAAGGCAGGAGAGACCAGAGAGGGTCAGCGAGACCGCGCAGGCGATTATGAAGGTCGGCGAGGTCGGGTCGGTCAGCGACATTCCGATGAAGGTCGCGGCGAGTATGCCGAACAGCGCGCCGACAAGGCTTCCCGAAAGGTAGATCAGAAATGGAAACCTTGACGTGCCGAGGTACATACTGACGACATCCATCGGGAGCATATTCAGCGCGCGCAGGATGTAGGAGATGAACCAGCGGTTCTTGTCTGACTCGACGATCTCGCGCACCTTCGGTTTCTTTTGGAGGAGCTTTTCGGTGAAATTCAGCCCGATGACGCGCCCCATGAAATAGCCGACGCAGAACTCGGCGAGAATCCCGAGGATATTGACGAGCACCGCCGCCGGGGTCGGGAAGTAGAGTCCGACCGCGACCTGCAACGCCATTATCGGCGGGAAGATCAGCAGCGTTTTTATTATGTAGAGCAGAACCATGAAGAGCGCCGCCAAAAAGTAATTTTCGGGCGTGTAATGCAGTATGTAGTCGACCGAGAACTCGTGTCCCGACGCGAAATACCAGATCACACCGCCGGCTATCGAGACAAGGAACACCGCGCGGAAGATATTGAAGATGAGCGCGGCTTTGGATTGTTTGTTCTTGTCCATCAGAGCAGGACTTCCTCGTTCGTCCCATAGAATATGTCGTCGCGTCCGGCGAGGTAGTCGCAGAGGCGCTCGATGACGTCCCAGTTTTTCGCGATCTCGAACTCGTATGTGTGACCCCAGATGTAGAATATCTGCGGCTTGTCAGGCGTCGACTCGGCGAACCGCTTCGCGAGGTTCATGAGCTCAGGGTCGTTGTGGTGGCAGGTCGGTCTGAAGCGGAGAAGATCGGTCTGGACATCGAACGAGTGATTCGAGTTTGTGCCGCGGCAGTATTTGATGCCGAGCTCACGCAGAACATCGACAGTCTCGTCGTTATATGAGCCGTAGGGGTAAGCCATTCCGACCGGCGTCTTTCCGGTGATAGCCTCGAGATTTCTCATGTCGGTCAGCACCTCAGCGCGGCAGGTCGCGCGGTCGAGCTTCTCGAGGTGCGGGTGGGTCAGCGAGTGGCAGGCGAGCTCGTGACCCTTGTAAGCGTCTTTTATCTCGCCCCAGAGGTACTTCTCGATGATGACGCCCTCGCGGGGATTTGCGGGACGGACGCCCTCCTTCGGGTGTCTGCCGGTGTTGATATTGAAGGTGCACTTCATTCCATACTTGTCGAGTATTTCGATGAGCTTTCCGTCGGGGCAGATTCCGTCGTCGTAGCTGAAGGTCAGCGCCTTCATTTTTCCGTTGAACATTTTGTGATGTGATCCTCCTGAAATTTTATTACAGATATTATATCACACATGGGCGCAATTGTCAAGCCCTGAAGTTTTATTTTCATGGCAAGTCAAACATACACGTACTTTTCGATGGGAGCCCGGAAACCCAGGCGGGAAGGGGACTTCCGGGTAAATGCCGTCTCGTCGCTCAATTTATGCAACAGGTAGAAATTACGAAAACACGTGAAAAAACACTTGCAAATCTGTCGATACTGTGATATAATATCGACAGCGAACAAAAATACTTTAAGGAATGGTACAAAAAATGCAGGCACTTTTCAGTAATCTGACAAACCTGACCTGGCAGCAGGTAGTCATGTGGTGCATCGGCGGACTGCTCATCTTCTTAGCCATCAAGAAGGAGATGGAGCCGACGCTTCTTCTGCCGCTCGGATTCGGCGCGATAATCGTCAACCTCCCGATGTCAAGCGCCGTCGCGCGGATGGTCGGGGACGTCCTCGAGGAGGGACCGCTCTCGACGCTCTACGAGGCGGGAATCGCGAACGAGCTCTTTCCGCTGATTCTCTTTATCGGAATCGGCGCGATGATCGACTTCGGTCCGATTCTCACGAACCCGAAGCTTATGCTCTTCGGAGCGGCGGCTCAGTTCGGAATCTTCTTCACTCTCTGTGTGGCGTCGATCTTCTTCCCGATAAACGACTCGGCTTCGATCGCGATAATCGGCGCGGCTGACGGACCGACCTCGATAGTTGTGGCGCAGAAGCTCGGAAGCAAGTATTTAGGCGCTATAATGGTCGCCGCCTACTCGTACATGGCGCTCGTGCCGATCATACAGCCGCCGGTCATAAAGCTGCTGACGACCAGAAAAGAGCGGCTCATCCGCATGCCCTACAAGCCGGCGAACGTCTCGAAGACGACCAGAATCCTCTTCCCGATAATCATCACGATAATCACCGGCATCTTCGCGCCCTCGAGCGTCTCGCTCGTCGGATTCCTGATGTTCGGCAACCTCATCCGCGAGTGCGGAGTGCTCGACTCGCTCTCCGAGACCGCGCAGAAGACCCTCGCAAACCTCGTCACGATCTTCTTGGGAATCACAATCGCATCGCAGATGCAGGCTGAGCAGTTCCTGAAGCCTGAGACTCTGCTGATCCTCGGACTCGGACTCTTCGCGTTCGTATTCGACACGGCTGGCGGCGTCATCTTCGCGAAGATCCTGAATCTCTTCCTCAAGGAGAAGATTAACCCGATGATCGGCGCGGCTGGAATCTCGGCGTTCCCGATGTCCGGACGCATTGTCCATACGATGGGCAGAAAGGAAGACCCCGAGAACTTCCTTCTGATGCACTCGATCGGTGTCAACGTCTCGGGCCAGATCGCCTCGGTCATCGCCGGCGGACTGATACTCAACTTCTTCATGTGAGGTGGATAAAATGAACTTCGAACCGATGAATTTTGTAAAGAACCTTCCCTACATGGGCTGGGGACTGCTCGGCATACTGATTGTCATGGGCATCATAATCGTCGTCACCGTTGTCCTTGAGAAGGTCACTTCGAAGAAGGAAGAAAAGAAAGACGAGCAGTAATTGTAAAAAAATCATTAACCCGCCGGTTGCGCTTGACTAACCGGCGGGTGATGTGTTATAATATTCAGGTACTTTGAGGGAGTAGCGAACAGAAAGACGCGGGCGCGCCTATCTGTTGCAAGTTCAACATACTGACGAAAAGTCTGGCTTGCATTAAATCGCGAGACTCATGACGGCGGAAAATCGCTGCGCATGATGTCGTTCTCCGGCTCGGCGCGTGTTTTCGCGTCGGGTCTGATTTTTTATTTTAAGGAGACATATCATGGACTGGAGCTTTATTTTCTTTTTAAACAGCGTTCTGCTCGGCGCGGGACTCGCGATGGACGCCTTCTCGGTCTCGCTGGCAAACGGACTCGGCGACCCTGAGATGAAGAAAGGACGCATGTGCGGAATCGCGGGGGTCTTCGCGGTATATCAGTTCGCGATGCCGATGATCGGCTGGATCTGCGTGCACACGATCGTGCAGTACTTCCGTTCGTTCGAGAAGTTCATCCCATGGATCGCGCTGGTACTGCTCGGATACATCGGCGGAAAGATGCTTATCGAGGGAATTCGCGGCGGGGAAGTCGACGGGGGCGGCGAGCGGCTGACTTTCTCGGCGCTGATGGTGCAGGGAATCGCGACTTCTATCGACGCGCTCTCGGTCGGATTCACTATCGCCGACTACGGATTCATGATGGCGCTGGTATGTTCGCTGATCGTCGCCGTCGTGACCTTTGGAATCTGCATGGCGGGACTGCATCTCGGCAAGCTGTTCGGCACGAAGCTCGCTGGCAAAGCGGGTATCCTCGGCGGAATCATACTTATAGGAATCGGACTGGAGATCTTCATCAAGGGCGTGTTCTTCAGCTGAG
>CAKSOR010000019.1 GCA_934477985.1 uncultured Eubacteriales bacterium | reverse complement strand
TGGTGAAGAAGACAGCATTTAGCAACAGCGATTACGAATCAGCTGCACTGCCACTGTGCTACACCAGCAAATTTTTCGCGAAAACAGTTGAAATTCCCGCGCGGATATGTTATAATAATACTGTTCTGATATTTGTTATTCAGTTGTCAATTATCATCAACGCTAATATTATAGCACATTCAAATCGATTTGTCAAGAGGAAATTCAATGAAACTTACAGATTTATCTACGATTCGTGAGGTTATGACGAGACACGGCGTGTCTTTTCAGAAGAAATTTGGTCAAAATTTCCTGATTTCGCCACAGGTGCCGGTCAATATCGCCGAAGCCGCCGTCGGGCTGATGCCTGAACGCCGCGGAATCCTCGAGATCGGACCCGGAATCGGCACGCTCACCCGCGAACTCTCTGAACGCGCGGACAAGGTCGTCGCGCTTGAGATCGACTCCTCGCTGATCCCGGTGCTCGCCGAGACCCTCGCCGACTGCCCGAATGTCTCGGTCATAAACCAGGATGTCCTGAAGACCGACCTTTCCGCCCTCGTTGAGCGCGAGTTCACGTCGCAGGGACTCCACGCCGCCGTCGCCGCGAATCTTCCATACTACATAACCACGCCGATCATCATGAAGCTCGTCGAGTCGCGCCTGCCGCTTGAGTCGATAACCGTCATGATCCAGAAGGAGGTCGCCGCCCGCCTTGTCGCTCCGCCCGGCGACCCGGAGTACGGCGCGATAACCGCCTCGCTCAGCTACTACGGCAGGGTCGAGCGGCTCTTCAACGTCCCCGCGGGCTGCTTTGTACCCGCGCCGAAGGTCGACTCGACCGTCATCCGGATAGTCCTTAACAAAGAGCCGCCGGTCAGCGTGAAAAGCGAACAGAACCTCTTCAAGGTCATCCGCGGGGCGTTCGCGCAGCGCCGCAAAACTCTCGCGAATTCGCTCTGCACCGAGTTCCCGAAGGACGCCGTCATAAAAGCGATCGCCGACGCCGGACTCGCGCCTGACATACGCGGAGAAAGACTCTCGCTCGAGGATTTCGCCCGCCTTTCCGACCTGCTCAGATGAGAAAACACACCGCGCCGCTCTTCGCACTGCTTTTCGCGCTGTTGGCGGCTGTGATATTTATTTCAGAAATCAACGGAGGAAACAACATGAAAACGTTCAACGCAGCCGACTTCGGCATCACTCCCGGCAATGAGCCGGTAAGCGAAAAATTGCAGACGCTTATTGACCGTCTCCCCGACGACTGTGAGCTGATCTTCCCGGCGGGGCGTTACTATGTCCCGAAGGTCGTTACCGTGCGCGGGAAGAAGGGGCTCACGATAAAGGGCGAGGGCGCGACAATCGTCGCACATTTCGCGCCGTCCGGCGACCCGGCTGAGAACAACGACGTCTTCAATTTCCGTGGGTGCTCCGACCTTGTCGTCACAGGCTTCCATTTCACGACTGACAATCCGGTCAACTGCACCGGAAAGGTGACGGCGGTCGACAACGCCGCGCACACATACGACGTCCGGATAAACGACGAATTCCCGATCACCGGTTATGAGCATTTCTGGGGCACCGATACCTTCGACTCCGAGGGGATGCCAGACTACGTCATCGAGACCTACGAGAATGTCACGACGGTCGCCGCGACCGGACCCGACGGCAAGCCCTTCAGGAAGCTCGTCGGCACGAAGTACGAGGTCATCGGCGAGCAGCTCATCCGTGTCACGGTCGACGAATGGCGTGACATCTCGCGGCTCACAGTCGGTCACGACATTCTTTTCAGGTACATAATCTACGGAAATCATCTCTTCGGCTTCGAATCCTGTGACCGCGTGACCCTTTCACATATCGAGATCGAGCGCTGCGCCAGCATGGGAGCCGTCGTCGGACCGCGCTCGTCGGATTTCACCTTCGAGGACTTCAACATCAGAACGCCTGAGACGAGCTCCGCGCTCTACGCCGCGAACGCCGACGGAATCCACATTCTCGGGCTCTCGGGTTTCCTTCACATGAAGGACTGCGATTTTGTCGGACTCGGCGACGACGCGCTCAACATTCACTCGAAGGCATATGAGGTGAAGTCGCTCAGGGGGAACAGACTGACCGTCATCAGCCGCGACCGCCAGAAGAACGAGCACGCGCCGAATCCGCTCTGGGCGTCGGCAGATGACAGGGTGATCGTCTATGAGCCCTCGACCTTCCGTGAGAAGGGGAGCTTTTGTATAGACTCGGTCAAAGGTTCTGTGGCTGTCATCTCTGAGGTGAGCGGTGAGATTTCGACCGGGGATGTGCTCGCCAACGACAGCTTCTACGCGTCGGTCCATATCGAAGGCTGCACGGTGAAGAATACCCGTGCCCGCGGATTTCTGCTCCAGTCGCACAACATGCTCATCGAGAACTGCAAATTCTACGGTCTCTCGCTTCCCGGACTGCTTATAGCGCCGGACATCCGCGTCTGGTACGAGGTCGGTCCGTCGAGAAACACCGAGATAAGGGACTGCGTCTTCGAGAAGTGCGGAATGAACGGCAGCGGCGCTAACCTCGGCGCGATCTGCTTCAAGCCCTCGCACGACGGCGGAGTGTCGGATTACCCGGCGGGAGTTCACCAGGGAATATACATCCACGACAACCTCTTCAGGGGCAACGGCACGAGCGGAATCTGCGTCGCGGCGTCGACAGATGTGCGCATAGAATCTAACCGCTTTGAGTCGGATCGAAGCACTCCGAACGCTCCGGATTCCGACCATGACATCGTTGTATACAGCTCTGAGAACGTCACGATCAGGGAAAATATCAGCGACCGCTCGCTTTATTCGGAAAAGTAATATCATACCGGCGCGGCATGTGGGCAACTGCAAGCCGCGCTTATGCTTTATTCAGAAGTTTCAGACACATGTGTGCTTTTGTCTATAGCGGATGCCGATGATTTAACAATTTTTACTCGTTCGCGTCATAATTATATGGTATACTGTTTGCAGGATTTGGAAGTGGATCTTGCATAAGCCATGTGATGTACACAATATTAACGAAATGTAAAAAACGTGGAAAATCGCGAAAAGCTCTTGCAAAATCCAAAAAGATGTAGTATAATTATACTGGCGGAAGAATGGTCGACATTAATCCGCGAAATATTCCAGGTCAAATTTTATAAATTTATAGATAGGAGAAACATCATGGCAATCACGAATAACAAGTTTGTCAACGCTTGGATCGATGAGATGGCTGCAATGGTACAGCCTGAAAAGATCGTCCTCATCACAGGCGAAGAGGATCAGCTCGAGGCGCTCCGCAAGGAAGCGTGCGAGACCGGCGAAATGATCAAGCTCAACGAGGAGCTTCTCCCCAACTGCTACCTCCACAGAACCGCTGTCAACGACGTCGCGCGCGTCGAGGACAGAACCTTCATCTGCACTCCCACCAAGGAAGAGGCAGGAAACATCAACAACTGGATGGATCCCACTGAGTGCTACGCAAAGCTCACCAAGCTCTACACCGGCTCCTACAAGGGCAAGACCATGTATGTCATCCCCTACTCGATGGGCGTTGTCGGCTCCGACTTCGCGAAGATCGGCGTCGAGCTCACCGATTCCATCTATGTCGTCCTCAACATGGCTATTATGACCCGTGTCGGCATGAACGTCCTCGAGGCTCTCGGCGACAAGGCTGATTTCGTCAAGGGACTTCACGCTACCGCTGACTGCGACAAGGAGAACCGCTATATCGTTCACTTCCCGCAGGACAACACCATCTGGTCGGTCAACTCGGCTTACGGCGGAAACGTTCTTCTCGGAAAGAAGTGCTTCGCGCTCCGTATCGCTTCCTATCTCGGACGCAAGGAAGGCTGGATGGCTGAGCACATGCTCATCCTCGGCGTTGAGTTCCCGAACGGCGACGTCAAGTACGTCTCGGCCGCTTTCCCGTCCGCGTGCGGCAAGACCAACCTCGCAATGCTCATTCCTCCGGCTGTCCTGAAGAAGGAAGGCTACAAGGTCTGGACTGTCGGCGACGACATCGCGTGGATCAGAATCGGCGATGACGGCAGACTCTACGCTGTCAACCCCGAGAACGGCTTCTTCGGAGTCGCTCCCGGCACCAACGATCATTCCAACCCCAACGCTCTCGCTACCACCAAGCGCGACTGCATCTTCACCAACGTCTGCCACAACCTCGACAACAACACCGTCTGGTGGGAAGGTCTCGACAACAATCCTCCTCACAACGCCATCAACTGGAAGGGCGAAAAGTGGGATTACACCAAGTACGACAAGGCCGACAAGATCAACACCTCCGGCGCTCACCCGAACTCCAGATTCACCGCTAAGGCTACCAACTGCCCCTGCCTCTCGTCCGAGTTCAACTCCCTCAAGGGCGTTCCGCTTTCGGCAATCATCTTCGGCGGCCGCCGCGCGAAGACCGCTCCGCTCGTTTACGAGTCCCGTAACTGGCAGCATGGTACTTTCGTAGGCTCGATCATGGCTTCCGAGACCACCGCTGCGGCAGCAGGCGCAATCGGAGTCGTCCGTCGTGACCCGATGGCAATGCGTCCGTTCGTCGGCTACAACATGGGCGATTACTTCGCACACTGGCTCGAGATGGGCAAGAAGATTCCGCACGCTCCGAAGATCTTCCACGTCAACTGGTTCAGAACCGACGCTGAAGGTCACTTCATCTGGCCGGGCTTCGGCGACAACCTCCGCGTTGTTCTCTGGATTCTCGCTCGCTGCGAGGGCAAGGTCGACGCTGTCGAGACTCCTATCGGATTCGTTCCGAAGGCTGAGGACATCAACATCGAGGGTCTTGACGGAGTCACCGTCGACACCATAAAGGATCTTCTCTCGATCGACACTCAGTCCTGGCTCGACGATGTCAAGAACATCGAGGACTTCTACGCGCAGGTCGGCAGCCACGTTCCGCACGAGCTCTACGAAGAGCTTGGCGAGCTCAAGGGCAGACTTCTCGCTTCTGAAGGCAAGTAATCTCTTAACTGAATAAACGCTCAAATCCCCGCGCTGAAACGGCGTGGGGATTTTTTTCGCGAAAGGTCTTGACAAACTCCGCTGTTTATGGTATAATGAATAATGTAAACGAGGAAAACGTTTTCTCTGGCATGGTTTTCATGCGCCAGGTCAGATACTCAGCGGCAAAAGGAAAACGTTTTCGCAAAGACTGAAAAACACCTGAAGGAGACATAGCGATGAAAAAATTCACAGCACTTATCATTTTGGCGGCTCTGACGGCTTCGCAGTTCGCCTGCGGGGACACTGCCGGACCTCAGGAAACCACATCCGACACGACAACTGCTGAGACCACTCAGGCTGAGACCGGCATCGTCAGCCGTCTGACTCCCGAACTGAAGGCTGAGCTCGGGCTTGATGGGTATGAGTTCAACGTTCTTCTGCGGCAGGAGGGATTCGACTGGTCGCTGCACGACATGACCGCTGAGGAGGAAAACGGCGAGGCGCTCAATGACGCCGTTTACGCCCGCAACCGCTGGCTTGAGGAAAACTGCGGGTTCGGGATAAAGGTCGGGTATTCATCCGATACTCAGATAGGAGAGATGCGAACCATTATTTCGGCGGGAGACACGACTTATGACGCTTTTTTCCCATCGGCCAGATACGGAGCATCTGCGGCTCAGGAGGGATTACTTTACGATCTGAACGAACTCCGATACATCGACTTCGACAATGGCTGGAACCGCATGCTCCTTGGCTCGCTCGAAATCGACAACAAGCTGTTTTACGCGTCGGGCGCGATTTCTACAAACTCGTATGATGGCGTCCGCATGCTCTTCTTCAACAAGACGCTTAACGAGAAGTACAAGCTCGACGACCCTTATCAGCTTGTCAGGGAAGGGAAATGGACGCTTGACAATTTCAACGCTATGGCGGTTAAGACCTCGACTGACCTCAACGGCGACGCCAAGATGACGGTGGACGATCAGTACGGGCTTACGTGCCAGGATGCTCTCGGCGGAACGACCTTCTATTACGGCTGTGGCGAGCGCCTGACCGAAAACGATAAGAACGGCAAGCCTGTCATCACGGTCGGCTCGGAGCGCTCGACAGCTGTCTACAACAGGATACGCGATATGATCTCTGACAAGGATACCTGCTATCAGGGGAATGGCGCTGAGGTCATGCAGATGTTCTATGAGGGACATTCACTTTTCTTCTCGGAGGTTCTCGACTGCGCCAAGCGCATGCGCCCCTACGACATCGACTTCGGAATTCTCCCGCTTCCGAAATACGATGAAGCCCAGACCGAATACGTGCAGTTCGTCGATGGTTTCTGCCTCAGCCCGGTAGTTGTCGCAAAGAACGCCGCGACTCCCGAGCGCACAGGCTGGATTCTCCAGGCAATCGCCGAGGCTTCAAAGGAGATGCTCGTTGACACCTACTACGACCTCGTCCTGACCGGCAAGGCTCTGCGCGACGATGAGTCGGCTGAGATGCTCGACATCGTGGTCAACAATTTCGTGCTCGACAACTGCGACCTCTACAGCTGGAGCGGACTCTGGAATCAGATCAAGACTTCCATGAACGATGGCGGCGAGCTCTCGAGCCTTGTCGCGGCGAACAGGGACGCGCTCGGGGCGGCTATCAAAAAAACGCTTGAGAATATCGGCTGAACTACTTGACAAACCGCGCATTATGTGGTAGAATCAGTTATCAATCTTATTACGGAGGAATTTATGCAGAAAGTTTATCTCATAACCGACTACGGCGCGTCGCCGGATACCGACGCGCTCCAGACCGACTTCATTCAGTCGGCGATCGACGAATGCTTCAGAAACGGCGGCGGAGAGGTCGTCATCCCGCGAGGGGATTTCAGAACCGGCGACATCAGGCTCAGAAGCCATGTGACGCTGAAGCTCCTTTCCGGCGCGAAGCTGATCGGCAGCCGCGACCCCGAGGAGTATTTCCACTACCTGAACGACAAACTCGAGCCGCTGCCCGAGAGTTACATGACCCCGCAGCTCTGGAGTCCCTTCCACAACTTCAAGCCGACCGACCACTACGACCCCGACGACCACAACTACGACTACGTCCGCCTCGCCGGAAGCCGCTGGAACAACGCTCTGATACGCGCTTTTGACGCCGAGGACATCGCGGTCATCGGCGAGCCGGATTCGATAATCGACGGCGACGATCCGTTCGACGAGGTCGGCGAGGAGAATTACCGCGGACCGCACGGCATGACCTTCTTCGGCTGCAAGGGCGTGAAGCTCTCGGGCTACACAATCGTAAACACCGGCAACTGGGCGCACAATCTCCGCGACTGCGATAACATCGATTATTCAGGCGTGACGGCGCTCGCCGGACACGACGGCATACACATGTCGGTCTGCTCAAACATAAAAATCACCGACTCGGTCTTCAAGACCGGCGACGACTGCATCGCGGGCTTCGCGAACGTCAACACGATTGTCGAGAGATGCTATATCAACTCGTCGTGCAGCGCTTTCAGATTCGGCGGAACGAACATGGTCGTCCGCGACTGCGATCTGGTCGGACCGGGCGAGTACGCTTTCCGCGGCTCGCTATCAAAAGAGGACAAGCGTGCCGGAGTGCCTTCCCCGAAGGACGGCGGGCGGAGAAATATGCTCTCAGCCTTCACCTACTACGCCGACTACAGCCTGCCGATTGAAGAAAAGCCGGGCAATATCGTCATAGAGAACTGCCGGTTCAGAAATGTCGACCGCTTCCTGCACTACAACTATTCAGGCAACGAGACCTGGCAGAAGCAGCGTCCGCTCTCCGACATCCGCTTCGAGAGGATCGACGCCGAGGGAGTCCGCATGCCGCTTTCGGCTTACGGCGGGGCGTCTGAGCCGCTGACGCTGACCCTGCGCGATGTCAATGTGAAATTTTCCGAAAAGGCTGAGGCTTTCCTCTGGCTCTGCAACCACGACCGCGTTCTGCTCGAGCGGGTGAAGGTCGGGGGACTCGGCGGCGATTCGAAGCTCATCGAGACCTGGTCGGAAGGCGAGATAGTTCTCCGCGATGTACAGCATGACGCTGGCGCTGAGATTGTCCGTGCCGGGCGCGATTTCGTCTGCCGCGCTATCTGAGAAAAATTCTTCGCGGCTATTGACTTTTTGGTGAAAATGTGGTATAATCGAGTCATCAATAAACACGAAAGTGAGAGAAACCATGTCATTCATCTCTGAAATACTCGATTCCCGCAAGCTCCCTGAACTCCCGTTCGACCCCGACCCCGAAAAGAACCGTCGGCATATCGTCGACATTCTCTCGGAAAACATCTACGGAAGAACCCCTGATTTCAAGTCGGAAGTCAGCGGAAGAGTCACCTACAAGCACGAAAAATGCTTCGCCGGACACGGAAAGCACTACCACTACGAGATCACCGCGACGACTCCGGGAGGGGATTTCAAGTTCCCGCTCTATCTTTCAGTCCCGAAGGTCGACCGCAAAGTCCCGCTGATTATCTACATAAGCTTTGAGTTCGACATACCCAGCGGAATGATCCCCGAGGAGGAGATAGTCCAGAGCGGAGTCGCCGTGGCGCGCTTCAACTACCTCGACATCGCGGCTGACAACAAGAACGACAACTTCAGGTCGGGTGTCGCTCCGCTCTTCCCGCGCGACCCGGACGCGACTGACAACTGGGGCGCTCTCGGAATGTGGGCTTGGGCAGCCAGCCGTTCGCTCGATTTCCTGCTGACGCTCGGGCTCTTTGACGAGGAGAGAATCGCCGTGCTCGGTCACTCGAGACTCGGCAAGACCTCGCTCTGGTGCGGCGCTCAGGATACCCGCTTCAAGTATGTCTTCTCAAATAACTCCGGATGCTCGGGCGACGCGATTACCCGCGGTACGGCGGGCGAGACCATCGCGGACATCACCAGAAACTTCCCATACTGGTTCTGCTCGAAATATAACGATTATGTCGGCGAGAAGACTTATGAAATGCCGTTCGACCAGCATTTCCTGCTCGCGGCGGTCGCTCCGAGACACGCGGCGGTCGGCGCTTCATCGCTTGACATCTGGGCTGACCCCGAGTCGGAATTCTTATGCTGCAAGGCGGCTTCTCCCGCGTGGGAAAAGCTCGGACTCCCCGGATTCATCGCGCCCGACGACCGCTATCCGAACGTCGGCGAGAACTTTGACACTGGTTTTGTGGCGTTCCACAACCGCGAGGGCGAGCATTCACCCTGCCGCGCCGACTGGAAGGCTTACATCGATTTTCTGACCAGATAAGTCTCATAGCATTATATACAAAAAACTCCATGCAGGATTGTGCAATAATCACAGTCCTGCTTTGCTTTTGAAAAATCATTGTTCTGCACAAAAATCGCGCTTGGATTTGTGCCTTTTCACGGTCAGTATGAGGAATATTTTCCGCGGCTCGTCAATATATATGTTCACAGAAAGCAACGCTTGACAGGAGTGAACGCCTTGATCTACGATAATGACGACCGCCCGAAAGTACTCGCCGCGTATATGATCGAACATCAGTCGACCGTCCGGGCGACCGCGAAAGCCTTTGGCATCAGCAAATCCACCGTACATAAGGACATAACCTGCCGCCTTGAACGCTCTGACCCGGCGCTTTTCCGCGAGGTGGGGCTGGTGCTCGAGAAGAACAAGTCCGAAAGGCATCTGCGCGGCGGCAACGCGACCAGGCTCAAATACGAGAGGCAGAATGCACAAAAATCACACGATGGATTGTGCAATGTGCACATAAAAACCTGAGCGCTCAGCGCTCACTTTTTTATTCAATTCATGAGAATACCCTTTACTTTTCGACTGAATTGTTGTATAATATATGTATCGGGCGAACCGTAAAAAAATTGTGAAAAGGAACTCATGATGCAGGACAAATTCGCGGTACTGAAAAGATATTACGGATACGACACGTTTCGCCCGGGACAGGAAAAGATAATCGACAGCATTCTCGCCGGGCGCGATATAATGGCGGTCATGCCGACCGGATCGGGAAAATCGATCTGCTACCAGATACCCGCGGTGCTTCTTCCCGGGATAACGCTGGTCATCTCGCCGCTCATCTCGCTGATGCTCGACCAGGTCTCGGCGCTCAACTCGAACGGCATCCGCGCGGCTTACTTAAACAGCACTCTCACGCCAAGACAGATGTCGCTCGCTCTCCAGCGCGCCGGGGAGGGAACTTACAAAATCATCTACGTCGCTCCGGAAAGGCTTTCGACCGACAGCTTCAGGCGCTTCGCAAAGAACGCCGACATCTCGCTCGTGGCGGTCGACGAGGCTCACTGCGTCTCACAGTGGGGGCACGATTTCAGGCGGAGCTACACCGAGATAAAGGGCTTTGTGGCCTCACTGGGACGCCGCCCGGTCGTCGCCGCTTTCACCGCGACCGCCACCGAAAAGGTCAAGGACGACGTCAAGTCGCTGCTCGGACTGAGCGAGCCCTTTGAGATAACCACCGGCTTCGACCGGCCAAACCTCTATTTCGGCGTGCAGACCGCCGAGGACCGCACGGGATACATAAAATCCTATCTCGCGACCCACCCGGACAGCTCGGGAATAATCTACGCTATGACCCGCAAGGCGGTCGAACAGCTCTACAAGGCGCTTGCCAAGGACTTTCCGGTCACGATGTACCACGCCGGACTCCCCGACGAGCAGCGCAGCGCCAACCAGGACGACTTCATCAAGGACCGCAAGCCGGTCATGATCGCGACGAACGCCTTCGGAATGGGAATCGACAAGCCCGACGTCGGGTTCATAATCCACTACAACATGCCGCTCTCGATGGAGGCTTACTACCAGGAGGCCGGGCGTGCCGGGCGCGACGGAGCTGAGGCTGAGTGCGTACTCCTCTTCGCCAGGCAGGACATACAGATGGCGAGGTTTCTCATCGAAAACGGCTCGGACGAGGACGCGGATTTCGCCGACGCCGCCGCGGCGAAGAAGCTCAGGTACGAAAAGCTGAAGCACATGATCGACTACTGCGAGACTGCCGACTGTCTGCGCGCCTTTATCCTGCGGTATTTCGGCGAGACTCCGGGTTTCGACTTCTGCGGCAAGTGCTCGTCCTGCAACGGCGAGCATGTCACGGTCGACGTGACCGATGAGATTAAGCTGATTCACGCGGCGATAACCGAGACCCGCGAGCGCTACGGAATGGCGTTCTTGACCGACTACCTGCACGGCGACGACAACCCGCGGATACTCAGCACAGGACTCGACATGAACGCCACCTTCGCCGTGCTGTCGGCGAGACCGCGGAATTTCGTGCGCGATATGCTCGAGCGGATGGTGTCAGCCGGACTGCTTCTGAGGTCGGAGGGCGAGTACCCGATAATCTCGATTGCGCCGGCGCTCGACCGGATGGTTGAGAGCGGAAACACCTTCACGATGCGCTTCAAAGCCGAGTCGAAGGACGGCGGGAAAAAACGCCCGCAAAAGCCGCTTCCGCGTCAGGATTCCGAGCAGATCACCGACATCGGGCTCTTCGAGGAGCTCAGGGCATGGCGGCGCGATATGGCTTCAAAGCGCGGTGTGCCTGCCTACACGGTCTGCACAGACTCGGTGCTGCGGCGGATAGTCGCGTACAAGCCGAGGACAATGTCTCAGCTCGACCTCATAAACGGTGTCGGAGACGCCTTCCTGAACCGCTACGGAAGTCAGGTGCTCGGGATCATCGCGAAGCACGATAAATAAATATTTTACAATTTTTGACAGAAAAAACTTACCCGGATGTGGTATAATATTATAAAGCATAAAACCAAGCAGAAAGGACGATTCGATTGACACAGAATATTAAAAGCGCTACTTCTGACGATCTCGCGGCGTTCTATTTCCATCAGGGGACGAATGACCGCGCCTATGAGTATCTCGGCTGCCACCACAAGGTCGAGGACGGCATGAATGTCTACACCTTCCGCACCTGGGCGCCGAACGCGGATATGGTCGAGGTCGTCGGCGACTTCAACGGCTGGACTCCCGGTACGCGGATGAAGCGGATCACCGATATGGGCGTGTGGGAAGGCGTCGTCACCTCCGGTAACTCGCTCGACGGAAGCAACTACAAGTTCCGGATAACCTCGAAGAGCGGCGTGCATCTCAAAGCCGACCCCTACGCCTTCTGGTCGGAGACTCTTGGCAAAACGGCGTCGAAGATACATGAGAACAAGCCCTTCGTGTGGAACGACTCGCTCTGGCGGACAAAGCGGAAGATGACCGTCGGCAACAGGGGTTCGGGGACAAAGCGGCGTGAGTTCTGCTCCGCGCCGATGAACATTTACGAGCTCCATCCCGGCTCGTGGAAGACCCGCGACGGCAAGTCGACCGAGAACGGCGAAAACTACCTCACCTACCGCGAGATAGCCGACGAGCTCGTGCCGTATGTCAGGCAGATGGGGTATACGCATGTCGAGCTGCTGCCGGTCATGGAGCACCCTTACGACGGCTCGTGGGGCTATCAGGTCTGCGGGTATTACAGTCCGACCTCGCGCTACGGAACTCCCGAGGACTTCATGTATTTTGTCAACAAGCTGCACGAGAACAACATCGGCGTGATTCTCGACTGGGTGCCGGCGCACTTCCCGAAGGACGAGCACGGACTCTACGAGTTCGACGGCGGACCGCTCTATGAGTACCAGGGTAAGGACAGAATGGAGCATGAGGTCTGGGGAACGAGGTTCTTCGACGTCGCCCGCAACGAGGTCGAGTGCTTCCTGATCTCAAACGCGCTCTACTGGATTCGCGAGTTCCACGCCGACGGACTCAGAGTCGACGCGGTGGCTTCGATGCTCTATCTTGACTTCGACCGCAAGCCGGGCGAGTGGATTCCCAACGAAAGCGGCGGGAACGAGAATCTCGAGGCGATCGCCTTCTTAAAAAAGCTCAACGGGACTATCGCGGGCGAGTGCCCCGACGTTCTGATGATCGCCGAGGAGTCGACGGCTTTCCCGATGATCACGAAGCCCACGACCGAGGGCGGACTCGGGTTCAGCTTCAAGTGGAACATGGGCTGGGCGAACGACACCTTCGATTACGTGGAGACCGACCCGCTCTTCCGGAAGTACAAGCATGAGAAGCTGACCTTCCCGATGATGTATTCGCTGAATGAAAATTACATTCTCCCGGTCTCGCACGACGAGGTCGTTCACGGCAAGAAGTCGCTGCTCGACAAGATGTTCGGCGAATACAACGAGAAGTTCGCGGGCGACCGGCTCTTCATGGCGTATCAGATCTGCCACCCCGGCAAGAAGCTGACCTTCATGGGCTGCGAGTACGGACAGTTCCGCGAGTGGGACTATCAGAATCAGCTCGAGTGGTTCATGACGAACTACGAGATGCACGGCAAACTCTGGAGATACACGGCGGAGCTCAACCGCTTCTACCTCGAGAACCGCGAGCTGTGGGATCTCGATTTCAGCTGGGACGGCTTTGAGTGGCTCGAGCCGGATCTGAAGGAGCTCAACATAATTTCGTTCAGGCGTATGGACCGCGACGGAAACGAGCTTGTAATCGTCATGAACTTCGCTCCGGTCGAACGGAAGGGCTTTGTGGTCGACGGACTCGTTCACCCGCGCTACAACGAGGTCTTCAACTCGGACGGCACTGAATACGGCGGCTCGGGGATAACGAATCCCGGCGCTCTCGACACGGTCGAAACAAAGCGCGGACGCGCTATGACAATAGATCTGCCCGGAATGGCTGCGGTCATCTTCAAGCCCGCGCCGAAGGTCAGGAAGAAAAACTGAAAACAATTTTACTCGGAGGTTATCATCGGTATGTACAACAAGAAAGAATGCGTCGCGATGCTCCTTGCCGGCGGACAGGGAAGCAGACTCTATACTCTCACCGAAAAGACGGCGAAACCGGCTGTCCCCTTCGGAGCGAAGTACCGCATAATTGATTTCACGCTCTCAAACTGCGTGAACTCGGGCATCGACACGGTCGGTGTGCTGACTCAGTATCAGCCGCTCGTGCTGAACGAGTATATCGGCAACGGTCAGCCGTGGGATCTCGACCGCATGAACGGCGGCGTGATGGTTCTCCCGCCCTATCAGGGCAAGAAGTCGGCTGACTGGTACAGCGGCACGGCGAACGCCATCTATCAGAATCTCAACTTCATCGAGCGCTACGACCCGGATTACGTGCTTGTCCTCTCGGGCGACCACATCTACAAGATGGACTACAGCGACATGCTCGACTACCACAAGAAGATGGGCGCGGCGGCGACTATCGCGGTCATCGACGTTCCGCTCGAGCAGGCGAGCCGCTTTGGCATCATGAATACCGACGAGACCGGACGCATCGTCGAGTTTGAGGAAAAGCCCGCTCACCCGAAGAGCACCAACGCCTCGATGGGCATCTACATATTCAACAGAAAGCTGCTCGCCGAGTATCTCCGCGCCGACGCCGAGAATCCGGACTCCGCGAACGATTTAGGAAAGAATATCATCCCCGCGATGCTGAACGCCGGGGAAGCGATGTTCGCCTACCGTTTCAAGGGCTATTGGAAGGACGTCGGAACGATTCAGTCG
>CAKSOR010000018.1 GCA_934477985.1 uncultured Eubacteriales bacterium | reverse complement strand
ACGACCTTGAGAGCGTCGCCGACGTGCTCGGCTACCGGCTCTGGAGGATTGAGTCGCTCGGCTCTTATGTGCTGTATAAGAAATAATTAAGGAGAAAAACAAAATGCAGAAATACGATGTCGCCGCCTATATATGGCCGGCTTATACCGGAGACGAGCCGCGCTCGCGGATGTTCTGGGGCGAGGGCATGGGCGAGTGGCAGTCGGTCAAGAACTCAAAGCGCAAGTCGCCCGATTACTTCTGGAACAGAAAGCCGCTCTGGGGCTATGTCAACGAAGCCGACCCATACGTGATGGAGAGCCAGATTTCCTGCGCGCACGACCACAATGTCAACGTCTTCATCTACGACTGGTACTGGTACGACCGCCGCCCCTTCCTTGAGCAGTGCCTCGACAACGGCTATCTGAGGGCGAAGAACAACGACCTTGTGAAGTTCTACCTGATGTGGGCGAACCACGACGCAAACCATCTCTGGAACATCGAACAGTCTGACGAGAACGGACGCACGGTCATCTGGGAGGGCTCACAGCCCCGACCCGAGTTCGAGAAGATCGTTCACCGCGTCATCGAGAAATACTTCTCGCATCCGTCGTATTACAAAATCGACGGCAAGCCGGTCTTCATGATCTACGACCTCGTGAATCTCGCGAAGGGGCTCGGAAGCCCGGACGAGGCGGCTCTGGCGCTCGACTGGTTCAGGAACGAGGTCGTGAAGGCGGGCTTCCCCGGACTCCACCTGCAAGCCGCGGCTTGGGGAATGAACGGCACGAACCTGTCCGGAGTCGACTCGAACGGCGGAATCTCAAAGGCTCAGTTCGAGAGAATGGGCTTTGACAGCACGACGCACTATCAGTTCGCGCACTTCACCGGCATGAACCGCGACTACCCCGAGATACTGAAGGACGTCGAAAAGCAGTACGCGCTCATCGAGTCGAACTATCAGAACAACCTCTACTTCCCGCACGTCTCGGTCGGCTGGGACAACAACCCGCGCTTCAGGAGCTTCATAGGCAACGTGACGAGAAACAACACGCCGGAGAACTTCGAGAAGGGACTGCGCATGGCAAAGGACTACCTTGACCGCCATCCCGACCAGCACAGACTCGTGACGATCAACAGCTGGAACGAGTGGACGGAGACGAGCTACCTCGAGCCCGACAATCTGTACGGCTACGGATACCTCGAGGCGGTGAAGAGGGTTTTCGGATAAGTGAAGAATTACAGTCACAAAGCAAAAGCAGCGCTGTTTTTGCGGCTTTACTTCTTCGCGCTTAAATAAGGACAAGCGCATTGTCACAGCGTGTGGACAAAGTGGTGGTTCTTAACCACTTTGTTCCACTGTGACACCGACAATGTCAGGGACATCAGGGACAGGGACAAACATATATATACCTAAAATGTCCCTGTCCCTGAGAGACAAAGTCGAGGTTCTGCCCCTGATTCACGCCATAAAAAGAGAGTGAAGAATTACGGTCACAAACGCGGAACAGCTCCGCGTCATTTTTGTAACCTGACTTCTTCACTCTTCACTTTTACTTATTACTTCACGATAGTTGCCTGTTTGTCGCTGTACAGCTGTAGCGTCATATCGTCGAGCCCGGAGTCGGTGACTATCGCGTCGACCTCGTCTATGCCGCAGACACGCACAGGCGACGCGCCCTCGAACTTCGTGCTGTCCGCCAGCATGTAGCTGTGGTCGGCGATGCTCATGAGCGCCCTTTGCAGCTCGTAGAACTCGCTCTTGTTGATCGTCACGCCGTACTTCGACGAGACCGCCGACGGGAAGATGAAGCTCTTCGTCACGTGCAGCTTCTTCAGGCTCTCAACCGTCAGGAAGCCGCAGAACACCCGCTCGGACGGCATATAATCCCCGCCGGTGAACACCAGCCTGAAGCCCTCCCTGCCGTCGATTCCGTCCATCACGTCGCGCGAGTAGGTCACGATCGTCAGCCGCTCGAACTTCTCGCACAGCACCCTGACGAACTCGACCGCGGTGCTTCCGGCGTCAACCGCGATTACGTCGCCCTCCTTTATGAGCCCGGCGGCTTTCAGCGAGAGCTCGCGCTTGAGCTCCTGATTCTCGGTCATGCGCTCGCTCAGCGGGTTCAGTCCGCGCATTCCGTCGCGCGAGGCGACCGCTCCGCCGTGGACTCTCTCGAGCGCGCCGCGGCGTTCAAGCTCGGCAAGGTCGCGCCTGACCGTCTCGATCGAGACCCCGAACCGCTCCATGAGGTCGGAAACCGTGACCGAACGCTGTGTTTTCAGCATCGAAAGAATTATATCGTATCTCTCATTCGCAAACATCTGCATATACCTCCACAAGACTTTTCAAAGAGTATACCACAAAAATCTCCCGGCGTCAAGCGGATTTTTCCGGAGTTTACCGGAAATTTACGTTCGTCAACACCTGTCAACACGCCGGGGGGCGGTCATTCGCGGCGTCACAAGCGGTCAGGACACGCGCGCGATACGCACACGAACACACAAAAAAGCGCCTTCCGTCCGCTCTTTCCGGTTGATTATTTCCTGTCGACGTTCACCGCGCGGTAGATCTCGTTCTTCGGCACTCCGCGGTCCTTCGCGCACGCCTTGACGGCGTCCATCTTCGACATTCCGGCGGCTATATAGCGCTCCACGTGCTCCCCGACGCTCATATCGCTCCAGAACGCGTCAGAAGCCGCCTCAGAGACGCTTTCACCCTCGACTATAAGGACATACTCACCCCTCGGCTCGCGCTCGCTGTAGAGCTCCACAGCGCCTCCCAGCGTCGTACGGAATATCTCCTCGTTGAGCTTGGTCAGCTCGCGGCAGAGCGAGACTCTCCGGTCGCCGAAGGCTTCGAGCAGATCGGCGAGCGTCTGGCGCAGCTTGTGCGGCGCTTCGTAGAAGATCAGCGTCCGGTCGTCGCTTTTCAGCTTTTCGAGCCGCCTCGAGCGCTCGCCCTTGTTGACCGTCAGGAAGCCCTCGAACGCGAATCTCCCGGTGGCGAGCCCCGACAATGTCAGCGCGGTCATCGCGGCGCACGGACCCGGAACGGCGGTCACAGGGATGTTCCGCCCGGCGCAGAGTCTCACGATGTCCTCGCCGGGGTCGCTTATGCCGGGCATTCCGGCGTCGGTGACGAGCGCGCAGGACTCACCGGCTTCGAGCCTTTTTGCGATGACCTCGCCGCGCTCGCGCTTGTTGTGCTCAAAGTAGCTGACCATCGGCTTCTTTATCCCGAAGATCGCGAGGAGCTTCGCGGAGTTTCTGGTGTCCTCGGCGGCGACGAAATCCACCCCGGCGAGCACCTTTTTCGCGCGCTCCGAGAGGTCGGAGAGGTTGCCGATCGGCGTCGTGACGAGGTAGAGCGTGCCCTCTTTTATTTTGTTTTTCTCTTCGCCCTCGTCGGAACAGATGAGGTCAGGGTCTTTTGAAATGCTCATTGAAATCTCCTGTCTCGTAGATATACGCAAGGTCGGGTGTATAGCTTCCCTTGGCGTCGGAATACATGATGAGCGGCGGAGTCAGATAGACTCCCGTCGACGCGAACTTCTTCGCCTCACAGAGGACAAGGCAGGGCGGAAGCTCTGACCTTGAGTGCACGAAGGTCATCCGCTTGGGCTCGAGCCTCGCGCCGCTCAGCGCGGACATAAGCTCGGAGAGCCTGTCCGGACGCCAGACGACATAGAAGAGTCCGCCGTGCCGCAGGAGCTTCGCCGCGGCGTTACAGAAGTCGTTTATCCCGCCTAAGACCTCGTGTCTCGCTATATATTTGCGCTCGCTCTCGTTGCGCTTTCCGGCGACCTTCATGTAGGGCGGGTTGGAGGTCACGGCGTCGTAGCGGCAGTTAAACTCAGCGCCGAGCAGACGCACATCCGCGCATACCGAAAAAAGCCGCTCAGCGAAGCCATTCTGCTCCGCGTTGCGGGTTATCAGGTCGGCGAAATCAGCCTGCGCCTCGACGGCGTCGAAGGAAGCCGCCTTGCCCTTTGAGAGCGCCAGCAGCGGTATCACGCCGGTGCCGCTGCCGAGATCGGCGGCTCTCGCTCCCGGCTGCCTTCTCATATAAGCCGCGAGCAGATAGGCGTCGCTGCCGAAGGTCAGACCGTCTTTCTTTTGCAGAAGCGAGAGTCCGTCGTTGATTTCAGTTAAAATCTCGTCGTTCATAGGGGCGTTCAGTTCGCCAGATCGAGCACCGACGGATCGGGAATAATGACCTTCTTGATGTCAGCGCCGACCGCGCGGAGCTTGCCGACGATGTCGTCGTAGCCGCGCTCGATATAGTGAATGTCCTCGATCTCGGTGCGTCCGTTCGCCGCGAGTCCGGCGATTATCATCGCGACTCCGGCTCTGAGGTCGACCGCCTTGACCGGCGCGGGGGAGAGTCCCTTGCCGCCCTCGATTATCGCGGTCGTTCCGTCGACGTTTATATTCGCGCCCATCCGCCGTAACTCCTCGACATACCTGAAGCGGTTGTCGAACACTCCCTCGGTCAGGCAGGAGACTCCGCTCGCGAGACAGAGAAGCACTCCGATCTGCGGGTTCATGTCGGTCGGGAAGCCGGGGTAGGGAAGCGTCTTTATATTGATGCGGTTGAGCTCGCCCTTGTAGCTGACGTCGATCGAGTCGTCGTTCTCGATGACCTCGACGCCCATCTCCTCTAATTTTGCCGAGATCGACTCAAGGTGCTTCGGGATGACGTTGGCGACCCTGAGAGCCCCCTTTGTCGCCGCCGCGGCGCACATAAAAGTGCCCGCCTCGATCATGTCGGGGATTATCGCGTAGGTGCTGCCGTAGAGCTTATCCACGCCCTTTATCTTTATTACGTCGGTTCCCGCGCCCGAGATCTTCGCGCCGCAGGAATTGAGGAAGTTCGCGAGGTCGACGACATGCGGTTCGCGCGCGGCGTTCTCGATGATCGTCATGCCCTTCGCGCGGGTCGCGGCGATCATTATATTGATAGTCCCGCCGACCGTCACCGTGTCGAAATAGATCGACGAGCCGCGCAGCTCCTCGGCTCTGGCGTTTATATATCCGCTCTCGACCTTCACCGACGCTCCGAGCGCCTTGAAGCCCTTTATATGCTGGTCGATCGGTCTCACGCCGAAGTTGCATCCGCCCGGGAGTCCGACATAGGCGCGGTTCCAGCGTCCGAGCTCGGCTCCGACGATATAGTATGAGCCGCGCATCTGTCTCACGAGCTCATAGGGCGAGAGTCCGCCCCTGGCGGGTCTCGAGTCGATCTCGACGGTGTTGCGTCCGAGCATGCGGATATTGCAGCCCATCGCCGCCAGAATGTCCAGCGACAGGGAGACATCGCTTATCCCCGGCACGTTTTCGATAACGCATTTATCGTCGATGAGCAGCGTCGCGAGGATTATCGGGACAGCCGCGTTCTTGGCGCCGCTGACCTCTACCGTACCGCGCAGGGGTCTGCCGCCGTTTATGATTATCTTTTCCATATATTACCTTACAGCCGGGAGTTCCGGCTCGTTTTAATAATGAGCATAATTATCCACTCAATATTATATCATCAAACAGCCCGGAATGGAAGTGCTTTTACAAAATGTTTACAATATTTTCTGTAATTTTCAGTCAGAAGAGTAATATTCGGTGCTTCTGGCGGCGTTGTAGACCTCGACGAGCCCGTTTTCGTGGTCGATACGCCACGCCGGGATGAAGTAGAGCGCCGTCTTGTCGGGGTTCATGTAGGTCGAATAGCAGGACGACATCGCGACGACAGCCGGGAGCGTACCATCGGAAGTCTCCTCGAGCTTTGAGGCGAGGTTCGAGCGGTTGGTGAAGAGAATGCTCACCTGGTCGTAGAGGTCGTAATCGTAGCTCGCGCCGACCTTCTCGAAGTACCAGCGCCCCGAAGCCGCGACAAGCTCGTCGCCCTCGAACACGCAGACCACCCGGTGTCTGAACACCGGAATCCCCGCGAGCCGCTGTGAGACGACAAGGTACAAAGCCCCCCGTCCGGCGTCGGAATATCCGCCCTCAACGACCGCGTAGAGCCCCGATTCGTCCGACGACTCCGGGACGCCCAGAAAGGCGAGCGCCAGCTTTGAGAGCGCCGCGAGCCGCGTCTTTGAGAGCCCGTCGAATCCGCCGCCCTCGGCTTCATCGACCGTAATGTCAGTATATGCCGGGTCGGACTGATTGCCACTCACCCAGTACGAAAAGCTGAAATCCTTCGTGAATTCGAGGTTTTTGAAGCGTCCACCGGTCGAACCGGTCGAAACGCGGGTTGAGCCGTCGGGCATCGGATAGACGCGCAGCGACCCGGCGTCAGTCCCCGTGAGAGAGGCGGCGGTCGAGGTCACGTAGGCGTCGTCGCCGGGATAGAGACTCTCATAGATGTCGGCTGAGAAGCGTTTCTCGGGTATGCCGGAGAGGTTGACCGTCTGCCCGCGGTCGGCGAGCAGCTTCGCGGCGTCGCGCAGCTCGGACTCGCTCAAATAGTTCTTCGTCCGGTCCTGCACCGAGATGTTGTATATCAGAAAGACATTCGCGGCGAGGAGCATCACGATAAGCAGGTTCTTGACCGCCGCCCAGTTCATCTTGTCCTGCCCGGGAAGTCGCTGTCGACCTTACCGCAGTGCGTGAAACAGCAGTCGGTCGGGGATTCCTCAATGAGGTTGTCGCGCACCACGACCTCGCGGACGTTGTCAAGGTCGATCGGAGCGGCGTGGCACCCGATAAAGCGGTTGTCTGTGATCGCGATCCTGCCGTGGAAGAATCTGCCTTCCTCAGCCTTCGCGCGCGGAACGGCGTCGATGACGGCGCGCGACCACTTTCCGTAATGGCAGTTATCGAAGACATTGCGCGTGATCGTCACGTCGCTTGTCGCGCCCGACTCGAACCAGTACTCGCCGTTCGACTCGAAGAGTATCGCGCCGCCCGAGGTGTTGAAGTAGTTGCCGGAGATCACGGTCTTCGCGCCCGACGCCAGAAGTATTCCGCGCGCGCGGTTGAACGCGACGTGGTTCTCGGAGAACTCAACCTCGGGCATCCAGGTGATATTCTCGCAGTCGTCGCCCGGGACGGCGCTGACATCGCGGTCGAGCGTCACGAGGGAGGTGTCGGTGTTGAGTATCTCGACCGACTTCACGGTGTACTCGTCTCCCTTCGGAAGCAGGGTGTCGGGCGAGACGACGCGCAGCCTGTCGCCCGCGTCGATTATGTCGAGTCCCTTCGCCTGGCTGTGCATATACTTCACGGTGAGAACATTCCCGTTCACGCCGAGGATACGCAGATAGACGCCGTGCACGTTCAGGGCGTCGTCGAGCTGCCCCGAGAAATCGCTCTCAGTGACGGTCACTTTGCCCCGGCAGTTGACAAAATGCGTCGCGTCGGCGTTGAGCGAGAAGTATCTCTCCGGCTTGCACACGGTCTTCATACGGCGGATTGTGATGTCGCCGCTCTTCTGCGCGAGGACGCCCATGCCGAGACCGCTGTACGCCGTATAGTTTTCGATATTTACCCGCTCGCAGCGGTTGAGGAGCACGCAGGCGGCGTCGCGTCTGCCCGCCATCAGTACGATATGATTTCCGACGACCGGCTTGTAACCCGGCGCGTCGCATTTCAGCGTATAAACATCGCCCTCGCGCGAGACTATCTCCCAGAGGTAATCGGGGCGCATCCAGAAGTCGCCGACCCCGTCGCGGAGCTTATGCTTATCCGGTTCAGCCTCGATGAAGCCGTGGAAATAACAGACCTCGTTTCCGACGCCGACCCCGAGTCTGCCCTTCGGCGTAGTCGCGGTCGAGAGAGGCTGAGTCGTCCGCACCCTGAGCGTGAAGGTGTCGCCCTCAGTCCCGGTGACCTCGCCGTCGACCGTGAAGGGCTCGGGATTCGAGAGCGCGAAATTCTTCAGCGTCAGGTTTTCGCAGTTGTCCGCGACTATCGGGTTTATCACGCCCCGCATGACGAACTCGCTTCCGCCGCCGTCCAGCGTGAAGTCCTTCAGGTCTTTCAGCAGAAAGGCTATCCGCTTGAAGCCGTTGACTCCGTGGTTAGACGTGCAGTAGACGCCCTCCGACGCGAGGTCGGGATATATCTCATAGACTCCGCGGTCGAACTCGAGCGACTTCTCGCCGTGAGCCTTGCAGTATTCGAGCGCGCGGCGGATGTTGTAGGCGTGGTCGGGTGTTTTGTTGAAATATGAGTAGTTCATGTCGGTTTCTCCTTGTTCTTGATCTGCCATTCGGCGGTTCCGTTCTTGTATCGGAGCGTGAGCCCGGCGTCAGGGAATCCTTCGAGCGCGCCCGCCGCGGCGAGTTTCCGGACGGTGTAGCCCGGCGTCGTCAGAAGCGAATAGCTTCCGGTCGGCTGAATGCTTTCGGTGTCGAGCTCAAATGAGCGGAGCGTGTCGTTCCCGAACACGGCTTTTACCGCGGTCTCTCCGACCCGGATGCCGCTGTAGGTGTAAAAATACTCAAAGACGAGCAGTCCGTCCTCGGTGTAGACATTACCGAGGCAGAGCTTAGCGCCGCCGCCGACGAGCTCCTGCGAGACTCCCGAGAGTCCGGTCAGCAGGCAGTCTACCGCCGCGAGCTTGTCGAAGACCGTGAATCCGCTGTCGACCGAGTAGCCTAAAAGCTGTGAGAGTCCGACTCCCGAGCCGTTCTCGGTCTCCTGGTAGATTATCCGCCCCGGCTCGAGCCTTATCCGGCTGTGCGAATCGTAGTAGACGACTCCGCTGTCGTAGTGATAGCTTCCGAGCTTGTCGGGGTTGCAGCCGAAGAGCCTCAGCAGATCGTCGGTCTTCTGCGCGGGCACGGAGGACGGCGCGACGCTTATGTCGGCTGTCCTGAGCTCAGAGCCGATCATCGGCTCAAGGCGCAGATATTCCGAGGTTTCGAAGGCGAACGGCACTGTCCGGACCCTCCCGGTCGCGTCCTGAAGCCTCGACATATGCAGGTCGGAAGCCAGCGCGCCGGGGTCGCGGGTGAATCTGAAATAGTTCCCGTCCGAGTCCCTCGCTATCGCGGTGAAGCGGTGCGCGGCGACGTCGCTCTCGGGGACGATGACCATCTCCTTTATATAAGCGCCGCCGTCGCCCTTGTATGCCGCCGTGTCGCTCTCGGTGACCGTCAGCCGACCGGCTGAACAGGCGTAGATCAGCTGATAAAGCACCGGCTCGTGCCAGCGGAGGAAGATATACTCGCCGCCGGTGATTCCCTCGGTGAAGAGCAGCTGACCGTCGGTCGAAGGCAGCTTCTCGCAGGTCGAGCCGCCGCCGAAGAGCTCGATGACGCAGGGCGAGACTATATCGTAGAGCGTCTGTATCGCCGTGGAGTCGCCGACCGCCGCGACCGGCTCAGAGCCCGAGACGCGGTAGCCGATGAAGGAGGGCATCAGGCGGGTTTTGTCGAGTCCGTCCGAGCGCTGGCTGTCCTGGACGCTCCAGAGCTTGTCGAAGACCTTTTTCTCGTCGGTGTTCGTCATGCTCTGATAGATGTGCGTGCCGCCGATGTAGACGACGAGCAGCGCGGCGAGACTTATGACAAGCAGCGCGAGCACGACCGTCTTCGCGGTCTCAAAGGTATCGCGGTGTTTTCCCATATCATTCCACCGTCCTGAGCTTTGTCTCTGCCGGGAGGAAGACAGTCACCGCCGTGCCCTCGCCGAGCCTGCTTTCGACCGTGATGCGTCCGCCGTGCGCCTCGGTGATCTCCTTGGCGATAGCGAGTCCGAGTCCCGTTCCGCCGGTCTCGGAGGTGCGGGATTTCTCGACGCGGTAGAAGCGCTCGAAGAGATGCGGGAGGTCCTCGTCGGGGATTCCGATTCCGTTGTCGCGGACGGTCATTTCGACCCCGCCGTCGGCGCTTTTCGCGAGGAGCTCGATCTTTCCGCCGTCGGGCGTGTACTTTATCGCGTTCGAGAGGACGTTTATTATGACCTGCTCGATGCGCTCGCGGTCAGCGGTGAGCTCACGGAGCGGCGTTTCGGGCTTATAGGTCAGAGTGTGCGAATGCGCCGCCGCGTCGACCTTCATGACCTCGGCGACGTGCCTTAACATCGCGTCGGGATCGAAGGTCACGATATGCCACTGCGTCCGCTTGTTGTCGAGCCGCGACAGCACAAGGAGGTCGGAGACTATCCGCGTCATGCGGTCGCACTCGTCGACCGCCATGTGAAGGAAGAACTGCTCCATGTCGGGCGCCATGTCGCGGTCGTTCAGTATAGTCTCGCAAGCGCCCTTGATGCTCGTCAGCGGCGTGCGCATCTCGTGCGAGACGTTCGCTACGAACTCGCGGCGGGAGCGGTCGAGCTCATAGCGCCCGGTCTCGTCGTGTATGACCGCGAGGATTCCGTCGTGCCGCGCGTTGTCGGCGGTGTAGTGAAACTTCGCGAAGCTGACGTCGAGCACCTTGCCGTCGAACATCACGTCGCTGACATTGTAGCCGTCCGACGAGCGGTTCGGGTCGTCGCGGTCGACGTATTTCACGTCGAAGTCGGGACGGTAATCTATCCCGAGCAGCGAGACGAGCTTCGAGAAGCTGAAATCCGCGTCGTAGTTCGGGCCGAACAGGTCGGTGAAGCTCTGGTTGACGTGCATTATCCGCCCGTCCTCGGTGAAGGCGACGACTCCGTCGCGCAGATAGGCGAAGAGCGTCTCGAGCTTCTGATGCTCGCCCGAGACCTCGTCAAGCGTGCTCTTCAGGGTGTTCTTCATGTAGTTGAAGGTGTCGGCGAGAGTTCCGATCTCGTCGTGCGAGTGCACGTCGATTCTGCTCGTGAACTCTCCCTTCGCGATCAGCTTGGCTCCGGCGGTCAGGCTCTGTATCGGCGAGGTTATCGCCTTCGAGAGGAAGAACGCGAGGACGATGGCGAAGATGAGTCCGAACATCAGCGCTTGCAGAATTATCGCGAAAAGCCGCCAGGTGAACTGCTGCATCTCGTCCATCGAGTCGCGGACGTAGATTATACAGCCATTTGAGCCGCTTTCGAGCTTTGTCGCGTAGTCGGCGAAATCCGAGCCGAGCGGCTGGGTGTTGAGCTCCTCGCCGCGCATCGCCGCGAGCAGGTTCGCGGTCTTCTTGAGCGAGCTTCCGCGCTGCGCGTCCGAGCCCTCGAGGTATTCGCCGTCGGTGTCGAGTATATAGAAATCGCGGTAATCGTCGATTCCGAGTATACCGCTGTATGAGTTCAGAATATTGAATTGCTGCGAGGCGAAATCATCGCCAGAGAGCGCCGACAGAAGCTCGTCCCGGAGCTGCCCGGAGGGGGCGAAGCTCTTGTCCATCGTGGTGACGAACTGATCCATATAGAAGCTGTTGACGCTGTTTACGAGTATCGTCCCGATGACGCACATGACGGTCATCATGAAGATGACGAGTATCAGGACGATTTTGAAATAAAGACTGTTATACAAATTAAACCACTCAAGCCTCAGATAGTTTGAATCCGGAGCGCAAAAGTAACGCCCCGCAAAAACTCCGCGTAATCAAAGGAATAAGCTGAATAAATGGAGTTTTCACGTGAAAACAACCTTAAATCAGCGTTTCCTATATACTTCTTCACTCTTCACTCTTACTTTTTACTTGACATAGTATCCCATGCCGCGCTTGGTGAAGAGGTATTCGGGCTTTGAGGCGTCCTTTTCGAGCTTGGAGCGCAGGCGGCTTATCGTCACGTCGACGCTCGAGGTGTCGCCGTAGAAGCCCTCGTAGCCCCAGACCGCCTCTAAAAGCTCCTCGCGCGAGCAGATCTTTCCGGGATTGTCAGCCATGTAGGATAAAAGCTCGTACTCCTTCTTGGTGAGATCGAGGCTCTCGCCGTCGCGGGTGACCTGACTGCGCGCCTTGTCGATAACGAGTCCGCGGATCGTGATGAGGTTCGACGGATCGTCGGTCGGGGCGGAGACGACGTCGTTCGACGAGCGGCGGATGTTCGCCTTTATCCGCGCCAGAAGCTCGTTCATAGGGAAGGGCTTCGTCACGTAGTCGTCCGCGCCGATGTCGAGTCCCATGACCTTGTCGACCTCCTCGACGCGCGCCGTCGCGATGATTATCGGGGTGTCGAGCTTCTCGCGTATTCTCCGGCAGACCTCGAAGCCGTCCATCTTCGGCAGCATCAGGTCGAGGAGTATCAGGTCGTACCCGCCGGTGAGCGCCTTTTTGAGTCCCTCCTCGCCGTCGCACGCCACGTCGTAGCCGTAGCCCGCCTGCATCAGGTTGTAGGCGAGGAGCATCGCGATATTCTTTTCGTCCTCAACGACGAGGACGCGTTTTTTCTTTACCTGCTGTTCCGGCATTTTCTGTCCTTTCCGACCGTATCTCGGTCAACGTCATCATTTTATCTGATTCATTTCGTATTCAGCCGCCGAGATCGTCCTGACCTCGCAGACCTCGCTGTGCGCCGATATGAACTCGAGCAGAGCGCGGAGTATCGCCGGCGCGTCCTTGTTCTCGACTATCCTTATAACCGCCGTCTCGTGCTTCCAGACGCCGTCTATGACGCTCTCAGCCTTCTTTTCGGCGGTTCGCCCGGTCGGCTCGACATTCCAGTCCCAGACAAGGTAGCCCGCGCTGTTTATCGCGTACTCGGTCTTCCGGTCGATTCCGGACTTAGCCGAGCCCTCGGGAGCGCGCCAGATGAGCGATTTTTTGCGGATATAGCCGTTCAGCACGTCGTTCTCGGCTTCGATATCCGCGACGACCGAGTCCGGGTCAGGCTTCTTGTGGCTCATCGTGTGCAGTCCGATCGCGTGTCCGCCGGCGGCGATTCTCGAGAGAGCGGCGGGCGACTCCATGACCGCGTCCCCGACGACGAAGAAGGTCGCTTTATAACCATAAATGTCGAGCAGTCCGAGCAGCTCGTCGGTGTACTCGCCGGGCGAGTCCTCGATAGTTATATAGATCGTCCGGGCGGTGAGCTCGGGAGTCGGCTCCGAGGTCTCGTCGGAAGCGGTCGTCTGCGCGGTCGTCACGGGCGGAGTCGTTATCACCGGGGTTGTGACCGTCGTCTCGGGCGTGTAGAACCCGGGGTAGTTGTCGTAGATCAGCAGGACGATGTCGAGCGATGAGCTCCTGTCGCGTATTCTGAGCGCCACCTCGCCGGTGACCGAGCTCGAGGTCTGCTCGAACTTCAGCCCGAGCCGCTTGCAGAGCTCCTCCGCGGGCACATAGCGCTCGTTGTGGAGCTCATAGGTCGGAATGTAGATCTGCGCGCCGTTCTGATTCATCGCGAAGCCGCTCGAGGTGTCGAACGACAGGAACTTGTTCCCGCCGTCGTACTCGATTATGAAGGTCTTCTGCTTCGTGTTGATGCGGATTTCGTATCCGTCGATCTGCGAGAAGAGCGAGACCGGGACATAATATATCCCGCGCACCTTCTCGATCGGGTATTTGTCCTCCTCGGCGAACGCCTTGTCGTTGACATAAAGAAGCGGGTTCGGGACGGCGCCCTCGACTCCGGTCCGCGCGAAGAAGACGATCCCGAGCGCGAAAATCACCGCGGCGAGCGCGCAGAAGAGGTCAAAACGCTTTCGTCTTTTCATCCGGCGACCTCCAGGGCGTTCACATAAGCGACGGCGAGGTCGACGACCATTCCGTAGCTGCGCTCACCGGCGGTCTGTCCCTGAGCCTTCAGATAGGCGTCGTTCATCGCCGAGCTGACAGTCGCCGCGACGTTCTGCTGGTACTTCTTGTAGAAGGCGTTGTAGGCACGCATCTCATATATCGCCCGCTGGTCGAGCGAGGAATAGACCCCGGCGAAGGTGTCGTAATCGGCGCTGTAGAGCGCGGAGTTGAGGTACTCGTACATGTTCATATAGGCGCTGTAGCGGATATACGGGTCGTCCGACTCAATACAGACGAGGAACGCCATGAAGTTCGCCTCGTTCTCGGGCAGAATTCCGCGCTGATGCGCGAGCTCGTGCGCCGCCGTGAAGGGGAGATTGTAGTCGGGAAAATTGATGTTGAGGTTCGCCTCGCCGGTGTAGTAGGTGTACATTCCCGACATGTGAGTGTAGGTCATAGCCTCGGAGAGCGCGACCTGCTTTATCCTCGAGTACAGTCCCGGCACGAAATCATGCCCGTCCGAGAATTTGTCGTAAGCCTCGAGCAGCTTGTCGTTCATCTCGCTGACAGAGTAGGGCATTATCGAGCTTCCGCCGAACTCAAAGGTGACCGAGTCGAGCTCCTCGTTCATTTTGTCGCGCATGTACTCGGCGGCGACGCGGAGTTCATCGGCGCTGACCGGCGACTGCGTGAGCCCGAGCTTCGACGCGAGCGTCGAACCGTTGTACGCTACAGCTGTAGTGACGACAAAAGCCGCGTACATCCACGCGCCGAAGCCCACGAGCGACGCGATATAGCGCCAGGCGGCGGTCTGCGAGCGTTTCAGCCGCCTGAAGCACCCGACGACCACGACGACTATCCAGAGCGGTATCGAGACGATGACGCACTCGGCGAGCGAGAATGGCAGAAGATTCGTTATCCACGCGTGCAGTCCGCGGGCGAACGCGCCGATATAGCGGTTGAACCAGTCCGAGAAGGGCACGGAGCACTCGCTTATCACCTGCGTCAGGGCGCAGAGAAGCGCCAGCGCGAACATAATCAGCGCCGGAAGCGGTATATAGGTCTTTAAGAATTTCCTTATCTTTTCCATCATGACTCCGTTTCACCGACGACCGCCCT
>CAKSOR010000017.1 GCA_934477985.1 uncultured Eubacteriales bacterium | reverse complement strand
GGCGCACTCCTCGCGCAGCGACCAGAGCAGATCGTCTGCGGTGACCTCATCGAGCTCGCGGTCGCCGTACTTTAATTCGATCATCAGCTTCGTGACGGCAAGACCGTCGGCGATGTGGCACTTTCTGATGTTGGCGAGCTCGGTGTCGTTCTTTATCGCCTTCAGAACGAGCGTCGGGTTCTGCTTGTCGACGATTTCAGCCTTTGAGAGTCCGGAGACTATCGCGCTGTTGACCGCGGACTTGTCGACCATGACGCGTCCGGTGAGCTCGGGAAGATACTTGTAGAAGTCGTCGTAGGATTTTATCTCGACACCCTCGTAGTCGAGGATCGGCTTTACCTCAGTCGTGCACTTTTCGTTTACGAAGAGGTAATCATGCTCTGGCGTGATTATCGAGTAAGCGAGGAAGACCGGGGTGTCCTCGACGTCGTTTCCGCGGAGGTTGTAGAACCACGCGATGTCGCAGAGCGACGACATTACGAGCGACGCGCACTTCTCCTCGGCGAGCTTTTTCTTCACCTCGGCGAGCTTTTCGGAATGGGTCTTTCCGGCGTACTTGATGCCGAGCGACCAAATGTCGGACGACGGAAGGGCGGGGCGGTTCGGCCAGATGAGCGCCGGGTAATCGGTGTCGGTGCGGAAGTTTGCCTCGGGGAGCTTTTCCTTCAGCTTGTCGGCAAACTTCGCGCTGACGCATCTTCCGTCAAAGGCGAGGGTTTCGCCCGGCTTCACGAGCTTTCCGAGGTATTCCTCGACGGTTGGGACGCCCTCAGTGCCGGATCGCATAAGGTCGATGCCGCTTCCGGCGATCTGGCGCTCAGCCTGGATGTGATAGCGTCCGTCGGTGAAGAGCTTCGCGGAGTCCATGGAGATGACCAGCGTGCCCGCAGAGCCGGTGAAGCCCGAGATATACGCGCGCGACTTGAAGAAGTCGCCGACGTACTCCGACTGATGGTAGTCGTCCGAGACGACTAAAAGATGGTCGACCTTGTCGGTTTCCATGACTTTTCTGAGTGCCGCGAGCCTTTCAGCTGCGGATTCGTAATTACTCATTTTTATTTCCTCTTTTCAGTTATCGTTTCTATTTATGTAGGCGGGATTCTTCGTGAGTCCGAATGACATTTCTCCGGGCTCGGTGAATTCCTTCTCGTTTATCCAGCGGTCGGTCTCATAGACCGTGAAGACCGCGTAGAGCTCGGACAGGTCATCCACGTCCTCGCCGTAGTAGACATGCAGGTAGAGATTCTCGGTCGTCGAGAAGTCGACTCCGTCGAAGATGACCCGGCGGAACTCGGACAACGGTTTTTCCTTCGCGGCGAAGCGGTAGGAGGTGTAGGTGTTGCCGTCGTCGTCGGTCAGGATGTAGACGAAGGTCTCGCCGGTCGGGCGTTCGGTGAGGTTGTATTCCTCCATCAGCGCGTTTATCGTGCTGCGGCTGTTGTAGCGTACGGTGAGCTGTATCTCGCCGAGGTCACGCGCGAACGAGACGTCCGAGATGTGGTAGTATCCGTTCTCGTCGAACTCGGTGTAGGGCTCCTGGTAGCCGACCGTGAGCTTGCCGTTGGCGGCGAGCGCCGATTTTGCCTCATCGGTCCAGGCGAAGTCGCTGAATTCCTTCGGGGTCTTCCAGAGCTGTAGGCGTATGAAGATTATCGCGAAGATCGCGACAATGATAAAAATGCCGATCGCCTTGAGGATGCCGATAATGATCTTTGCGAAAAGCGAGCGTTCTTTCGGGGTATCCGACTCGAACGGATCGGTGTACATATCCATTTTGCGGTGTTTCCTTTCGATTTAACAAAAACTTAAAGTATAATACAAAAAGTATAGCACACTTTCCGCGAAAAATCAAGTATAATATTTAGGAAAAGATTGAAATTACGATGAACTGACCCGGATCGCGCTTTTTCGCTTCCCGGAAAGTTAGTTGTCACAAGGAGAGAAAAGTAACATGGATTACAGAATTTCAGATAAAATGAAGAACCTCAAGCCGTCGGCTATCCGCGAGATTTTCAAGGCGCTGCAAGACCCGACGATCATCTCGTTCGCCGGTGGAAACCCCGCGCCTGAGTCCTTCCCGGTCGCAGAGCTCGCAAAGCTCTCGGCTGACATCTTCAATGACAGCCCGGTCGCGGCGCTCCAGTACAGCGTGACCGAGGGCTACCCGGCGCTCCGCGAGGACGTGAAGGCAAGACTTTCGAGCCGCTTCAATATCGGAAAGGACTTCGACATGACGATAATCACGTCGGGCGGACAGCAGGGAATCGAGCTTCTGACGAAGGTCATGTGCAACGAGGGCGACACGGTCATCGTTGAAGAGCCGAGCTTCATCGGCGCGCTGAACGCGTTCCGCTCAAACGGCGCGAAGCTGGTCGGCATACCGATGGAGAACGACGGAATCGACATTGACGCGCTTGAGGACGCTCTGAAGAAGAATCCGGACGCGAAGTTAATCTATCTGATTCCGACCTTCCAGAACCCGTCGGGCACCTGCATGTCGCTCGAAAAGCGCCGCGCGGCTTACGCTCTCGCGAAGAAATACAACGTGCTGATTCTCGAGGACAACCCCTACGGCGAGCTGAGATTCGCGGGCGAGGAGATTCCGACGATAAAGTCGATGGACGAGGACGGAATTGTGGTCTACTCGGGCTCTTACTCAAAGGTGCTTTCGGCGGGAATGCGCATCGGCTTCATCTGCGGACCCGAGCCGGTTGTCCAGAAGATGGTCGTCGCAAAGCAGGTTGAGGACGTTCACACGAACATCTTCTTCCAGATGCTCTGCCACCGCTACATAGCCGAGTGCGACATGGACGCGCATATCGCCGACATTCAGAAGCTCTACCGCCGCAAGTGCGGTCTGATGCTCTCCGAGCTCGACCGGAACATGCCCGACTGCGTGAAATACACGCGTCCCGAGGGCGGACTCTTCATCTGGTGCACTCTCCCCGACAATATCCCTCAGCCGGAGTTCATCAACATCGCGAAGGAGAAAAAGGTCGCCGTCGTCCCCGGTCAGGCGTTCGCGAGCGATCCCGAAGCCTCGAGCCACTGCTTCCGCCTCAATTACTCGACTCCCTCCGACGAGCAGATTGTCCGCGGCGTGGGCTACCTCTGCGACGCGGTCAAGAGCTTCCTGTGATTGTCAGCTTGTCAGGGAGGAAGGTGCCTTTCGAGAAAGGCACCTTCCTCCCCGACACCTCTCTATCCGCTAAAGCCTTAAACAACTGTTTTGCCGCAAGTTCCGCTGAGATTTATCGGATCGGACTTACGTGCCGTGCACTCTGACTTTGCGGATTGATTGCTTTTATAAAAGTAGTTGGATTTCACCGACTGCTTTACAAAAATTTCCAGTTTGAGACTCGTTTCATTGACAAAAATACTCCTGACGGCGTCTTTCAGGTATTTTTTCGAAAAAAACGCGAAAATTTTCGCGGATATGGGAACTTTTTCGCGAAATTCTCGTCTAACCTTGCAAACTCCAACAAGGACGGTAAAAAGTTATGCAGATAAATGATATTATTTACATCCTCGCGGCGATGGTACTAGCCGGGCTGATCGCCTTCACGACGACGCCCGCGGTCAGCGTTCTCGCCTACAAGATCGGCGCGATCGACGTTCCGCGCGACAACCGGCGCATGCACAAGAAACCCACGCCGCGCATCGGCGGACTCGCTATATTCGCGGGCTTCGTAATCGCGACCCTCGTTTTCTGCGAGGTCAGACCCGAACTCGTCGCGATCTGGCTCGGAGGTCTGGTCATCGTCGCGGTCGGAGTTATCGACGACATCTTCCGCATCAACGCCTGGATAAAGCTGGCGGCGCAGATCGGCGTAGCGTTCATCGCGGTATCTCAGGGCGTCGTCGTCGAATTTGTAAACTTTTTCGGAACTTACATCAGTTTCGGCGCGTTTTCTGTGCCGATCACGATAATCTGGATTGTCGGGCTCACGAACGCGATAAATCTCATCGATGGGCTTGACGGACTCGCCTGCGGGGTCTCGGCTATCTGCTCGGTCTCGCTTCTGTTCGTCATGATACTGAAGGGTGAATTCTACGTCGCCATACTGACCGCGGTCGTTGTCGGCGCGTGCATCGGCTTCCTGCCTTTCAACTCAAACCCGGCGAGAATATTCATGGGCGACACCGGAGCGCTTTTCCTCGGCTACACGATGGCGGTCATCTCAGTGAGCGGCGTCTTCAAGCTGCACACTGTCGTCTCGTTCATGATTCCGCTCTCGATCTTCGGACTGCCGATTTTCGACACGGCGTTCGCGTTCATCCGCCGCATTCTGCACGGAAAATCTCCGTTCTCGGCTGACCGCGGGCATCTGCATCACAGGCTTATCGACATGGGCTTCAACCAGAAGCAGTCGGTGCGCATTCTCTACGCGATCTGCGGAATTCTCGGCGCGTCGGCGCTGCTTGTCACCGAGGAGCAGTTTTACCGCGCGGCAATCATTATCGTCGCGGGATTCGCGATATTCCTCATCAATTTCCTGATTGTGCGCCGTTCGGACGAGCGCTGCAAGATGGGGCTGGTCTTTGAGCATGACGAGGAAAAGAACGCGGAAAAGCCTGACAATCCGGTGCTCCAGCAGGTAGCGACGGTCGAAAAGTCGCCGGACAAGCAAAAGAGCAATGAGAACGCCTGAAGAGCGCGGGCGGATCGTCGGAACGGTTCTGATCCTGTTTTTCCTGTTGGTCGTATTCAGCGGAATGCTGCTGTGGATGTACTCAGTGAGGCTTGTGACGATTCCGGCAGGGCTCGCGGGGCTGCTTGGGATAGATCAGAACAGCCGCGACACCGAGACTTCGATCGACGCCGACGGGCTCGCGGGTATGATAATGACCGACCGACCGGTCGACGGCGACTCGATAGGTTTCGAACTGAACTATTCCAATCTGCGCAAGGCGCTCCTTGACGAGCCGGAGCTTCCGGGCTATCGGCAGGAGCTGCTTGTCAGGTACGGTCAGAGCGATTCTCCGGTGAGCGTGACACTCAGCCGCTCCGGCGAAAAGGCACGGATTGAGGTCCGCGAGACGGCTTCTGACGGCAAAAATGAACGCGTTCAGTTGATGATTTACGACACGACGGTCTACATTCTCGACGACCGGACAGGCGAGTCCCGGAGCGTCCCGCGCGCCGGATCGGTTTCACCGGAGAGCGCAGCGGGGCTTCCGTCGATCGCGGAGCTGCTCTCGGTGCTCGAGTCGCACGCGCCGTCTGAGGCTGACGAGACTTTGCCGGCAGATACTGAGCAGGTCGAACCGAAGCCGATTGAGACCGGAACTCCGGAGGTCACCGATCAGTATACTGAGCCGCTTGCCGCCGCGTTTTACGAGGAAGCCGACGCTCGGTTCGCAGATCCGGAGCTGACGATGACGCAGACCGAGGCGGGGAATGTCTATTTCGCGGCGTTCAGCGACAATTACCTCGGTACGCGCGAGGAGTATCTGATTTCGCTTGAGTACAATGTCGTCCTCTCACAGAGCGTCTGGCACGGCGATGAATTGCTCTACTCCTGTGAAACAGTCAGCTTCTCGACCGATCCGTCGGTCTGGAACGCGGACGGGCTTTATAATCCTTAAGAATAAGCTGAATAAACGGCGTTGAATCAGCGTTTTGAAAAAATCTGCGAAAGTGATATTTATCACTTTCGCAGACAATGTTTTATGTCAGAATCCCATAAAGAACAGCAGACCGAGAATCAACAGCAGATCGTCTGAGTTGTCGGAATCGCCGCGGCCGTTTGCCAGCAGGAAGATAAGTCCGAGAAGCAGCAGGTCGTCGAGATCGAAATTCCCGAATCTGCCGAGCAGTCCGCCGAGGATCCCCTTGTCATCGTGCTTTCCGCGCCGATGCTCGTCGCGGTGGTCGGACGGGCAGGGAGGTTCGGGACGGCATGGGAGCTCATCGGACGGCTGGCATGGCGGCTGGCAGTTATCCTGGAACTGGTCGTCGAACTCGAACCGCGGCTGACACGGCGGTTCGGGACGCTCGTTCTGGCAGTCATTCTGTGTATTTATGAACGTTCCGGCGTAATTCTCCGGCGGGTTCGGCTGTGATCGACGGTCGTCGGGGCAGCGTGTGTACATTTTCTGACCTCCTCAGCGCCTTTTGACTAATTTCGAAATCTGTAAAACACGAATCAGCATGTCGACTTTGCTGGCGCGCTCCTCGCGGAGGAAGGGTTTCAGCGCCGACAGCAGCTCGCAGCGTTCGTCCTTCGGCAGCTTCGGAATCGAGTTCACAGGGAATGCGGGCTGACGATTTGTGACATTGTCAGATAACGCCGGCATCGACGGTTCTCCGGGAGATTCAGGCGGCGGGCTGCCTTCCGCGCTTTTAGGCTGACCCATCAGCCCCGACGCGACTGACATTATCTGCTGAAGCGCCGCCGGGTCGGACAGAATGCCGTTCAGCTTCGACGAGAGATCATCAGCCATTGTTCCGTCCGAACATCGCCGTCAGCGCCCGGACGCGATCCTCCCCGAGCATCGCTGCCGCTTTCTGGATATCGTCATTTGTGGCGTTGCCGAGGCTTGACCTGACGAGTCTGAGGTCGGCTATCGCGGCGTTCGCGCTGCGGCGGTCGATCCCGGCGGCGTCGGCAAGCAGCGTTATTGTGCGCGCGAGGGTCTGGTCGTCGAGGCTGAGCAGCTGGTCGAGCATGGTTTTATCAATTTGCATGGTCATCACCCTTTCATTTTTTCAACATATTATATTCGCCGCGGCGGCGGAAAATTCGGAGGTACAATGAGGTTTATAATTTTTTCTGATTCGCACGGCGCGACCGACAACATGCGGCGGGCGCTCGAACGGAACCGCGGGACGGGGCTCGACGGGATCATCTTCCTCGGCGACGGCATCCGGGGCGCGAAATCTCTGGCGGATGAGGTCGGGCTGCCGCTCTACGCGGTCGCAGGAAACTGCGATTCGGGCGTCGACGCGGCGGACAAGTCGACATTTGAAAAGCTGCTCGGGTTTGACGGCGTCAGAATCCTGATAGTTCACGGACACAAGTATATGGTCAAGCTGACCGGAGATGTTCTGAATCAGTACGCGCGTTCGATCGGAGCGGATGTGGCGCTTTACGGTCACACGCACCGCCGCGCCGACAATTATCTGCCCGCTGAGGACGGGAAAAAGCCGCTTCGGGTCTTTAATCCCGGCAGCATCGGACTTCCGCCGGATGGCGTCAATTCGTTCGGTCTGCTCGAGATAAAGGACGGCACGATCTACCTCTCGCACGGCGAGATATAATTAAGGAGGAAAATTATGACCTGCATGCCGAAAGAAAATGGAAAAGCGCGCAAGATCTCGTTCGTTTTCATGGTTCTGGCGGTGCTTTTGTGGATGACCTCGGCGATGGAATTTGCGTTCCGCGCGGTGGTTCAGGTCGTCGCGATCGGTCTGATGGTCATCGGATTGCAGATTCTGATCCGGTTCGGGCTGTCGAAATTTCGCTACGTGCTCGAGGACGACGATTCGGGCGACACCGATCTGCTGATTTTCAAAGCTCAGGGCAGCCGCGAGGCTAAGGTTGCGCATGTCGCGCTGAGCAAGGTGAAAGCGCTCTTCAAGCTGACTGGCGAACCGGATTTCCAGAAAAAATACGGTTCGACCGCCAACAGATTCAATTATTGCCAGAATATGGGAAAAGAAGCGCAGTGGGTGCTGCTCTTTGCTGACGGCGAGAAGCTGATCGAGGTGCGTTTTGAGCCCGACGAGGCGATGATTTCGGCGATAAACAGCCGGATTGGCGGCGGCGGAGACGGTCGCGGCTTCGTGATGTGAATTAATTTGAAAAAAACGCGAAAAGCTCTTGACAAAACGAACAAAATGTGGTATCATAATTACATAGATAATTTGCCCGCGGGCAATCGTTAAGGAGATAAAATTATGGACAAGCTCCGTATCGGAATAATCGGAACAGGCGGCATCGCGCACGCTCACATGGGCGCGTACAAGAACCGCAATGACATTGAAATCGTCGCGCTCTGCGATATAATTCCCGGTAAAGCTGAGGCTTTCGCGAAGGAATTCGGCATCGAAGGCGCGAAATTCTACGAAAATCACGAGGAAATGCTCGACAAGGAGACGCTCGACGGCGTTTCGGTCTGTACATACAACCGCCAGCACGCCGCGCCGACCATCTACGCGCTGAAGAAGGGCGTCAATGTCCTCCTCGAAAAGCCGTTCTCGGTCACGCTCGACGAGGCTGTTGAGATGTGCCGCGCCGAAAAGGAGAGCGGAAAGATCCTTACCGTCGGCTTCCAGCCGAGATTTGACAAGAACATGCAGCAGATCAAGCGCATTGTCGAGTCGGGCGAGCTCGGTCGCGTCTACTACATCCAGACCGGCGGCGGACGCCGTCGCGGAATCCCCGCATCAGCTTCGAAGACTACCTTCATCCAGGACGACACCGCCGGAGTCGGCGCTCTTGGCGACATCGGATGCTATTCGCTCGACATGGTGCTCAACGCGATCGGATACCCGACGCCTCTCACGGTCAGCGGATTCAAGAGCGATTTCTTCGGAACAAACCCCGAGACTTACAGATACCGTCAGGATCAGCCCGAAAAGATCGCGGCTGCGTTCGGAGTTGACGATTTCGCGGGCGCGTTCATCCGTCTTGAGGGCGGAGTCATGCTCGACTTCCGCATTTCGTGGGCGATGAACATGAACACCCCCGGTGACACGATAATTCTCGGCACGAAGGCGGGACTCAGAATTCCCTCGACTGACTGCTGGAACGGCTCGGTCGGCGGTCCGATGACGGTTTACACCGAGTGCGCGGGGCAGAGCATCGAATATCAGGTGCCGATTCTCAAGGACAGACCCGGCGAGGGCAGCCTTTGGGATCGCAAGATCGGTTCGTTCCTCGATGCGATACGCAACCACGGCAATGCACCCGTTCCGACAAGCCAGATCATCAAGAATCAGGCGATTATAGACGGAATTATGCGTTCGAGCGCTATCGGACGCGAGGTCGAGATCAGCATTCCCGAGATATAATTTGAAACTATTTCCGGTTGAGCCGGGTCGCAAGATCCGGCTTTTTCCGGATTTTTTATGAGAAGAGACAAATGCCAGTTTACTACATGTTCAACAAGCCGAAAAACTGCGTCACGGCGCGCCGCGATGAGCTGAAGGCGACTGTGATGGACTATTTTCCGGAGGAGTGGCGCGACAGATTGCATCCGGTCGGGCGGCTTGACATCGACACCGAGGGACTTTTGATAATCACCGACGACGGAATGCTCGATAATCGGCTGATGCAGCCAAGACATCATGTCGAAAAGCGATATTTTTTCCGCGCCCTCGGGCATATAGACGACGATAAAAAGCATGCAATTGAATCGGGAATCGCGCTTTACCACAAGGATCACATCGCTGCTCCGTCGAGGCTCGAGCTGGTCGGATACTCGAAAGTCTGGGATGAACGCGAGAATATTCCGCCTCAGCATCGCTCAAAATGGTTGAAAAATCCTGAAGGTCCGGTCACAACCGGATTTCTGACAATCACTGAGGGCAAAAAACATCAGGTCAAGCTGATGATAAAGTCGGTCGGGTGCCGGGTTTTTACGCTGAAGCGCGTCAGGATCGGCGGTCTTGAGCTCGACGAAGCGCTTGAACCCGGAAAATGGCGCGAGCTGACTGAAAATGAGCTGCGGATTTTGCTCGAAGACAGGTGAAAATGTGAAATTTCAGAGGGAATATTATGAATGTAAATGAAAAACTGTTCGATTTTATCAAATCATCGCCGAGCTGTTTTCACGCAATCGCGAATGTCGCGGAAAAACTCGAAAAAGCAGGCGCCAAAAGGCTCGTTGAGAGTCAGAAGTGGGAAATTAAACGCGGTGAAACTTGTTTCGTGACAAGAAATGGCTCGTCGCTGATCGCGGTCAGAATTCCCGAAGAAATTGACGGCGGATTCATGGTCACGGCGTCGCATTCCGACTCGCCGACCTTCAAGATCAAGGATAAGCCGGAGCTTGAGGGTGGAAATTATGTGCGCATAAACACCGAGCGCTATGGCGGAATGATATTTGATTCCTGGTTTGACCGCCCGCTTTCAGTCGCGGGAAGGATACTTGTCAGAACCGAAAACGGCATAAAGTCGAAATTAGTTTCGACAGAGCCGCTGCTGCTCATTCCCCATGTGGCGATTCATATGCAGAAATCCAACGACGGACTTGCATATAACCCGGCGATTGACCTCGTTCCGCTCTACGGCGGAAAGGACGACAAGGATACATTTATGAAGAAAATCGCCGAGACCGCGGGTGTTGAGGCCGACCAGATCATTGGTCATGACCTCTATCTTGTAAATCGTCAGGAGCCGACGGTCTGGGGCGCTAACGGTGAATTCATCTCTTCACCGAAGCTTGACGATCTGCAATGCGCGTTCTCTGCGACCGAGGCGTTCACTTCGGCAATTTATGAGAATACCGGAAAATCCATATCCGTACTCTTCATCGCGGATAACGAAGAGGTAGGCAGCGGCACGAAACAGGGCGCCGCGTCGACTTTCCTGTATGACGTTTTATCAAGACTCTCAAAAGCGCTTGGGTATGATGAAGAGGACTTCAGATGCCTTGTCGCACGGTCGATGCTTCTCTCGGCTGACAACGCTCACGCGGTTCACCCGAACCATCCCGAGCTTGCTGACCCGACTCACAAGCCTCTTCTCAATGGCGGCGTTGTCATGAAATATAACGCGGCTCAGCTGTATACTACAGATGGCGTATCCGCGGCGATATTCCGTGAAATTTGCAAGAGCGCCGAGACACCCTTGCAGATCTTCTGCAACCGCTCGGACATGCGCGGTGGCTCGACGCTTGGAAATATTTCCAACACACAGGTTTCGATGAACGCCGTCGACATCGGAATCGCGCAGCTCGCGATGCATTCGTCCTACGAGACCGCAGGTTCGCTTGACACTGAGCGGATGATCCGCGCGATGAGCGAATTTTATCGCGTTTCGCTCGATATTTCGGATGAAACTATTTCCATGAAATAAAAAAGCAGCCCGGTCGGAGTGCTCCGATCGGGCTGCTTTGCCTGATAAATAGCAAGCTATCTATCGCTTATTTCTTCTTCAGAATCGCGAACAATCCGCGGCGGAGAAGCTGTCCACCGGTGCTGATGAGCTGGGTTTCGATCTTGGATTTGCGGCGCTCGGCGGCTTTTTGCTTTGCTGCCTGCTGTTTAGCGGCTTCTTTTTCGGCTTTCTTAGCGGCTTCAGCGGCGGCTTTTTCCTTTTCCTTCGCCAACTTCTCCTTTTCTGCTTCTAATTCGTCGCGCTGACGCTCAAGTTCCGCGCGCTCAGCGTCAACCTCTGACTGCTTCTGAAGCACCTCGAAGGCGCTCTCATTGTCGACCGATTTGTCATACTTTCCGGTGACTGGCGAGGTGCGCATCGCCTGCTCCTTTGCTGACGGAGACGCAGGCGCCATCAGGCTTTCCGGGCAGATGACCGATGTTTTCTGAACAATCTGCGGGATGCCCTTTTCGTCCAGGAAGGATGTCAGCGCCTCGCCTGTGCCGAGCTCCATTATGACGTCCTCGGTCTTGAAATTCGGGTTCGCGCGGAAGGTCTGCGCCGCCGTTCTGACCGCTTTCTGCTCGCTCGGCGTGTAAGCACGGAGGGCATGCTGGACTCGGTTTGACAATTGTGCGAGCACGCTGTCGGGGATATCGGACGGCGATTGCGTGACGAAATAGATGCCTACGCCCTTTGATCTGATCAACTTTACGGTCTGTTCGATCCTCGAAATAAGAGCTTTCGGCGCGTCCTTGAAGAGAAGATGCGCTTCGTCGAAGAAAAACACCAGCTTCGGCTTGTCAAGGTCGCCGACTTCGGGCAATTCCTCGAACAATTCCGCCATCATCCAGAGAACGAAGGTCGAATACAGCTTCGGATATTTGATGACGTCGACACAATGCAGAACATTTACGAATCCGCGCCCGTCCGGAGCGGTTCTGAGCCAGTCATTGAGGTCAATTTCCGGCTCACCGAAAAAAGTTTCGCCTCCCTGTTCCTCGAGCGGGATGAGCGCTCGCGTGATCGCGCCGATGCTCTGCGCCGCCATGTTGCCGTACTGGATTGTGTACTCGGTTCGATGCTCAGCGACGAAATTTATCACCGCGCGAAGGTCCTTCATGTCGATAATCTTGAGCCCCTTGTCGTCGGCGATGCGGAAGATCGTGTTGAGCACGCCCTCCTGAACCTCAGTCAGACCGAGAATCTGCGAGAGCAGGGAGGGGCCGATGTCGGAAATCGTTGTGCGCACGGGATGCCCGCCCTTGCCGTAAATATCGTAGAAAACGGTAGGAAACGCGCGATATTTGAAGCTATCGCGGATTCCGAACTTGTCGATGCGCTTCTGCATTCCCGGATTGTCGACGCCCGGCTCGCAGATTCCCGAGACGTCACCTTTGACGTCGCAGAGGAAGACCGGGACTCCAGCCGCGGAAAACGACTCGGCCATCACCTTCATAGTAATCGTTTTTCCCGTGCCGCTCGCACCCGCGATCAGTCCGTGACGGTTGCACTGATTCAGGTGCATGTAAACTTTTTCGCGCTCGCCGCCGTCGAAATTCTCGGCGAGTCCCATGTAGATTTTGCCGTTTTCTACCATTTTTCTGTCCTTTCAGCAGCCATACAACAGCATGCTATGTAACTAATTTCATATCCCGCACCGACATCGCCGATCGGAACTCATATAAATATTATACCACAATTTGCAAAAAAGTCAAGTAGAATGCTTGACTTTTTGATAAAAATATTGTATAATATTCTCAATAAAACTTGGAGGAATTGCTATGCCCGCAAATTATGATGAAAATGAACTTCTGAAACGCGCGATAATCTACCTTCAGAGCCTTTCGAACGGCTTCAATCCGCTCGATGGCAGGCGGGTTTCGCCGAGCGACATCGTTATGGACCCGAAAATTTCGCGCTGCCTGGCGTATTCTGCAAGCCGGCTTGAAAACGAGCTGGAAGCGCTGTATCAACAGCCGGCGTGGACTCCCAGAACGCCGCGAGCGCCACGCAAACCTCGCGAACAGCGTGAGACGAAGCCACAAAAGCCGCGTTTCGCCATCACCGACGAGAACCGCTCGTTGCTTCATGCGAGCGACAAAGCCATGCCCGCGACGAATTTCATGCGGATGCTTACCGAGCAGGCATGCGGCGAGGGAACGCGGTCAATCGGGTATAGTACATTTGTAAAATGGATGGCGTCGATCGGCATGCTTGAGCCCGACGAGAACGGGAAGATGCGCCCGACCGAGCAGGGAAGCGCGCTCGGAATCTTTTCCGAGGAGCGTGTCCGCGAGGAATCGGGCGAGCACTACAGCATTTTGCTGTATCCTACCGAGGCACAACAGTTTATAATTGACAATATAGACTGTGTTATTGAACTCTGGAATGGTAATAAAGACTAATTTGTAAATTCTTTTATGTCTTCGTCGCTGGGCTGGCGCAGATCGACTGTGAATTCAATCGATTCTCCGGTTGTCTCGAAGATGATTTCATCAGGATTCAGCGGATTTTCGGATTCAATCAGGAGCTTCACGACCCATTCGCCGTCATTTTCGATTTCGAAGACGCCCGGCTCGACCTCGGTCATGCCGATCGCGGTCAGCTTCGCGCCATCAGGAACGCGGCAGACGAGCTTTGTTTTACCGACTCCGCGGAGCTCGGCGAGAAGGACGTCCGACGCTTTATTGTCAGGTCGCGACGCACATTCCGGATCGGTCGTGGCGCCGTCTATGTCCGACATTCCGGTCTCGGTGAATGTATCGCGGGCTTCGGGCGCGGCTTCGTCGCAGGCCGTGCCTGCTCTGCCTGACATGAAATTGATGAGCGACCGGATTCCGGGTGTCAGACCGACGACCAGCACGATTGCAGCCGCGGTGAGCAGATACTTCATTGACGGAAGCTTTTTGCGCGCTTTGAAATCGTATTCCTCGGCGAAATCAATCAGATCGCCGTCGATCTGCCCGATCGCGTCAAATAAATCGCCCGCGTTCATATGCAAAATCCCTCACTTTCGAGCTTATCGCGTAGTTTTTTGCGCAGTTTAAACATTTTCTGCGCCATGTGGTTCTGTGTCACGCCGCAGAGCTTTGCCAGTGTTTTCACATCGTCGCCCGAGAAATAACGTCGCACGAAGAGCGCACGCTCGGTGTCGGGCAGTGAACGCAGCCACTCGTTTATCGTCTGAACAAGATGCCGCTCGTCAAAGTCCCCCTCGCTCGCCGGCTCGGGCAGGCACTCGCCGAGCTCCGAGAAAAGCAGCGCCGTGCCTCGCTTTTCGGCGTGATTCGCACGGTAGCGGCTGATCGAGAGATTGCGTGTGATGCTCCCTAAAAACGCCCGCAGGGAGTTCGGGCGGGTTGGTGGGATGCTGTTCCACGCCTTTAAGTAGGTGTCGTTGACGCACTCCTCGGCGTCTTCTATAATTGTCAGAATATTCAGCGCGATGCGGCGGCAGAACGCGCCGTAGCTCCGGTCGGTCTCGGTCAGAGCCGCCTCGTTCCGCGCGAAATAGAGCTCGATTATGCTTTCGTCAGTCATATGCTTTCCCTCCTGAAGAAACAGACGCAGTCTTTATGGAAATATTATATCACATTTTGAAAATTTTGCAATAGTTTTCGCTTGATTTCTTCATCGGAAAAGTGATATAATGATTAAAACCAGTTTTTTGGAGGTCAAAATGAAAATTACCGATATAATAAACGCCGACAGACCGAGCCTTTCGTTCGAGGTTTTTCCGCCGAAAACGAGCGACAATTT